>NZ_JBLROA010000064.1:0-36412 GCF_047921505.1 Micromonospora sp. SL1-18
CCGTCGACCTCGTACGGCGCTGGAAACGGGAATCTCCCGCCTTTAGCTTTAGGCGGGGGAGGATGTCAATCAGTCGAATGCTCTGTTGAGCTAGCAACCCACATGTCGATCATCGCACCGGCCGAGTCGGCATGGCTATCGAGTTTCGGAGTCACTGCCGGACACGGCGGACATGGGTTGCCGTTCCCGGGCGGTGACGGCAATGTCCGCAAGCCCGCCAACCGGGAGGACTGCTACAGCTGGGGGTGGGCGGCCGGATCGATGCGCGGCGGCACGCTGAATCCTGCAGCGGCTCCAGGCACAGGCCGATCACGCCAAAGTCTGGCGCGGCTCCCTGGCACGCGGCGGCGTACGGATCGTACTGGAAGCGTGTGAAGCGGTTGCGGCGCTTCCCCGTGCCGCGCGGTGAACGTGACACGGGGAAGGCCGGGTCTGCGCTATTTCGTCCACGCCTCGATGAGCGCTTGTGCGGCAGCCTTCAGGTCCTGCCTGACCGCCGCCGTGACATGTCCGTCCATCGCGGGGTTCTCAAGATGCCACACGAAGTCCTGCAGGCGTTTGGCCGCCTGCTCCTTCGAGCCGTCGGCCAGGTGGTGATTCGCATTGTCCAGCGTGTTCGAGAGTTGGGGCACCAGCGGACCACCGACCTCGCCTGCTGAGACATAGAAGTCCAGCATCTGGCGAATGGCGGCGGTACCCTTGCCGTCATCAGTTCGGGTCATCTTGATCGAGCGATAGATGGACTCGGCGATGGACGTTCCGAGCGGCCCGAGCAGCCTGACCTCTGCGTGGTCGCCGATGAGGCCGTCGAACTTGTACTGGTACCTTCCCTCAGGCGTGGGCGTCTCGACGTGAGTGGCGCGGAGGGAGCCAATGGCCTCGCCGTCGGGGGCGTGCACGCGAATCTCCGCATCCGGCTCGGCCACATTTGCGAATGCCGTGCCGGACAACCTGCCGTCGACGTACCTCAGGTCAGTGAATCCCGCGATCTCGCTGCGGTCCTTCGTGCGGTCCAACGAGGCTTTCACCGCACCGAGGAACGCACTGACCTGGTCGTAGGGCGGCTCCGGAAGATCACGTGGGTATCCCGACTCATCTCGAACCCACAACAGCTCCACCGGAATGTAGCCGCGGTAGTCGCTGTACCGGACGTCGGTGAACAGCTTGTCCAGGTCCATCGTTGTGTCGGTCTCGGCTCCCGCCGGCCGCTTCTTCACCTGGAAGTTGTTCGAGTACGGAAGGACCTCGGCGATGTCGGCGTACCAGTCGTAGTCCAGGCCGGTCGTGTAGCGGAACGGCCGGTAATAGCCGGTGTCGTTGACGATTCCGACGTTGTCGTGGTCGATCCATTTCAGCAGCTGGATGGTCTGGCCCGCCGTCGCGGTCATGTCCCCATGGTTCTGGAGGCCGATCTGGACTCCCTTGGTGGCACCGTACTCCGCCAGCTGACGCATCGCGGGGACGATGCGCTGTCGAGCGACCGTCTCCCACCCGAGGCTGTTGATGTCGGTCGGCACCGGTCCGGAGAATACCCGAATCACCGGAGCGCCCATCTCGGCCGCGACGTCGATCCAGTACTTCCCGCGCTCGACGTCGAGGGCACGCCTGGCGGCGCTGGGATCGGCGAAGTTGTTCTGGTACCCAGTACCGCTGATCTCGATGCCCAACTGCGCGGCCAGCTGCCGGATCTGGCGGGCGTACGCCTTGATCTCGGCGTCCGGCAGCGTAGGCATCTCGGTGTTGCTGTACCCAGGGATGTAGTAGGCCGTGACATCGACGGCATCGAAGCCTGCCGCGGCTGCCCAACGAATCGCCGCCAACGTGTCGAGCTGCGGGGTGTCTTGCCGGTTACTCAACCAGGCGTTGATGTTGACGTTGAAGCTGTAGAGGTTGAGGCTGACCTTGTAGTCGCCTCTGAAGTACTCCCGGTCGCGGTACCGGACGCTGTCGGATCCGCCGATCCGACCGCAGTAATCGCCGCACATCTCCGGAGTGTTGGGCGCAGCGGGATCGTCCGGACTGCTGCCGTCGTCATCGATCAACCTGATCCTGAACTGCTGGAAGTAGATGTGTGTGCGGTAGACCTCGACTGCCGACTCCACCGGGACGTAGACGGTCAAGCCGGTCACGTAGAGGAACCAGTTCCCCTGCCCGAGAAGCTCAGGTGGTTTCTCTCCGAGCGTCAGCGACGACAACGACACTGCGTTGTAGAGCGCCCTGTTGTCGATTGACTTCAACCGCGGCAGGTACGCGCTCTCCAACGCAACGTTGTTGTTGAACGCAAGCCCGTTCAGTACGGTCACATTCGGCATCTCGACGGTGACGAGCGTGCCGACATCGTAAAACGCCCTCGATCCGATGATGGTCGTGTTGTCCAGCTTCACATGCTTGAGCGAAGTGTTTCCACTGAACGCGCTCGTCGGAACTGTTGAGTCGGTGAAGTCCGCGGATCCGACGACAGCAAGATCGGTGAGCGCCGTGAGACTCTGGTTGATGAAGCGGCTGTCGGTGCTGTTCAATACGCCGCCCTCGACTACCAGGCCGTGGACGTCGGCGTAGTCGGTGCCAGCAGCGTCGATCGCGGCCCGCAGTCCTCCGCCTGCGTCCGAGACGCGCACTGTCAATGTGCCCGGTTCAGCGACCTGCTCCGCTTGAGCGTTGCCCGGAACAGCCAGAGATAGCAAGCCTGCTGCGGCTAAATAGGTCAGGACCCGTCTGAGGTGGTGGTTCATCGCGCCCTACCTCCTTGGTAAGCGCTTTCCGTACCAGCCGGGCCAAGGTATCCCAGGAGTCCATAGCCGTCTAGCCTCGATCGCTCGCGGCAGGCCTCGGACGCTCCACCCCACCGGGTGGTCGTTGGCGATCGATGCGGCCTTGCCGATCGAAGGGCTGTACGTCGTCCGGCGCGAGGTTTCGTTGGGCCCCGCCGTCAACGTTCGGGCAGTCCGACGTGGACCATCTCTTGTGGAAACACCATGGTCAGTCGCGGCAGGGGTGAGCTGGAGAGCCCGGGATGCCTTACCCGCTCGTGTGCCCGGCTGCTGCGCCGCCACCGCGCATCGTCCGCTTCATCGGGGCCGCTGGCGGGTCGCCGGCGGCAACCTGCTGCGATCGGCGAGGACGGCCTGGTCGCGTGGGGCGAGCCGTGCTGTCACGAAGAACCACCCGACCCTTGACGCGCCGTAGTCGTGGGCGGTCTGCTCGTTCGGCCACGACCAACTCGAGAGCCATTGCCCCGACGTCGTCGAGCGGCATCTGGACGGTCGTAAGGCTCGGCGTCACATCCCGCAAGGTAGCGATGTCGTCGAAACCTGCCACGGCGAGATCCTCGGGCACGTGGACGCCGCGGTGACGGCATGCTGCCATCGCGCCCACCGCCATCACATCAGTTACCGCGAAGACGCAGTCGGGAGCCAACCCAAGGTCAAGGGCTCTGATCATGGCCTTGAAGCCCCCGTCGCGGGTGAATTCGCCGCGGAGCACCTGGTCCCTCGACAACTGGATGGAGTGACGTGCGAGTCCCTCCCGAAAGCCCTGGACCCGGTCGGTCGAGGTGCGCAACTTGGATGGGCCCGCGAGCACCAGGAATCTCCGATGACCCAACTCGGCAAGGCGTTCAGCCAGGAGACGGGCGCCGGACCGATTCTCGAGCACGACGGTGTCGAACCCTGACCGCCCCTGGCTGACGAACACAGCTCGACCACCAGCCGACTCGAACTCCACCAGTTCCTGCTCCAGCTGCTCCTGCGCCACCAGGTCGTCCACGCGTGAACCCGCCACGATGAGCGCGCGTGCGCGCTGACCACGCAGGGTTCTCGCATACTCGACCTCCCGCTCTGGCCGCCGCCATGTGTTGAAGATCGTCACGATGAGATTCTGCTTCTCCGCGGCGCGCATCACCCCGGTCGCGATCGAAGAGAAATACGGATCAGCGATGTCATGGACAAGCAGACCAAGCACGTTGGTGCTGCCTCGAGCCATCGCCTGCGCGGGAGCATTGGGCGCGTACGCGAGCTTGCCCGCTGCTGTTAGGGCCCGCAGATAATTAACATGCGGTTTTCCGCTTTCGCGGGCTTCCATCTGCTAGCGGCCCTATGACCTGCGGTTATGCTCGGAACCCCATTGCCCCCGGTCCGGTTCCATCCGGCGGAGTCGCCCCAGGTCACGCAGTTCCCATACCATGTCTGCGACCCTCAGATCTGGAACACGCAGGTTGATGATCTGCGCGCCCTTAGCACTCGCTGCCGCATATCCTCGCGAACTCGACGGGTGCTGCCGTTGAGGGCGCGCGAAGCCGTGGCCAGCGAGACGCCCGCCTCGCGAGCGACATCGGTCAGGGTGGTGATGCCTCTGTTCCTATCCTGCGACACCGCAAGCTCCCGAGCCGACTGGACGCGAACGGTGGTGGAGGCCAGGCCAGCCAGGAGCGCACCTGGCCCAACGACTCGATCCCATGCGCACCCAGTATGCGGCCCCCCTGCCGCGTGCATCTCATTATGTCACGTCCCCGGAAAACGCTTTCAATGCCGCCAGCCGGTCAGGCGCAGCACTTCCGCGCGGCGTGCTCGAAGTGCCTGATCAGGGACAGCACTTCGGCATGGCTTCGCGCCGAGCCGTGCACGATGGCGAGCATGTTCTGGGTGCCCTCGTGCCAGTTCACCCGTTGGCCGACCTCGGCCCGTACGTTGACCCAGTCGACACCGGGCAGATTCTCCAGCCCGTCCAACGCGTCCAGTGAGACGACCTCGCGGCTGCCGAGCGGGGGCGCGATGAACCGCTGGTACGCGACCCCGTCGACGGCCGGCGGGGAGATGGCCACCGGCTCGCCGAGTGCTACCTGGAGAGCGATCCGGATCATGTTGGTCCCGGTCGCCTGCCGAAGCAGCCCGTTCAGGTACCCGGCCAGCCGCCCGTTGACCTCGATGACGCGCGGTCCGTCGGCAGTCAGCTTGATCTCGGTGTGGCACACCCCGTCCCGCACGCCGAGTGCGTTCAGCGCGGCGCGCTCCAGCCGTACGACATCCTCGGCGAGGGAGCTGCCCAGGGTGTGCGGGAGTACGTCGCCGGTCTCGCGGAAGGGTTCCGCGAGCGGATGCTTCCCGGTCAGGCAGACCGTCTGGATCACGCCCGCCTGCACGACCGACTCCACCGAGACGTAGTCGCCCCAGCCGGCTCCGGCGGCATCCGGATCGCCCACGAGGAATTCTTCCAGCACGAACGGCGACCCCATACCGGCCGGGGTGTCACGGAAGGCGGCTCGGCATTCCTCGACGGATCCGACCAACCGGGTGTGCGCGCTCGCGGCACCCTGCCGCGGTTTGAGGACAGCGGGGAACCCGACCTCGACGGCCGCCTTCTCGATGTCGGACTCATCGGCGATCAGCGCGGTACGCGTCGACTGGACGCCCGTGTCCGACAGGCGCTGCCGTTGCAGGAGTTTGTCGGTGAGCAGAGCCGCGGTCCGTGGCCCGTGGCCCCGCCATCCCGCCCGGTGCGCGAGACCGGAGACCAGCCGCTGCTGGAACTCGCTGAAGGTGACAACGCCGGCGGCATCGAAGTCCGAGACCTTCCGCCACACCTCGTCCGCGGCGAGCCCGCTGATGTCCACGACGTCGGCCAACTCGCACATCGCGTCGTACTGATCGGCGACGTGCGGCCGCGAACGATCGGCGAGGAATACGATCCGGCAGAGACCCCGTGCGGCAGCAGCTATCCCGAGCGGAGCCGCGGCGCCCAAGTCGTAGGCCAGCAGGAGAACAGGGGACCCTTGATCCAGCACTTCGCTACCCCCGCTGCGCCTCGGTCAGATGGCGGTCGGCGAGCGCCTGCAGGCGATCCTTGTCCCGGAGAATCACCGCGGTCGTCTCGGCGTCCGGCAGGTCCTCGTCCAGCCTGCGGATCGGCCGGTAGGCGAAGCCGGCGGCGCCGAGCAGGAGGGTGCACAGCCCCGCGAAGACGGTGGTCACCGCGATTCCCCGGCCCGGGCCCACCCCGACAACCGCGCTGAGCGCAGCCGCCACAGAGTCGTTCGCGGCCAGTGGCCCGAAGACGTTGTCGACCAGCGGCGCCGCGGACAGGAATCCGGCCGGGACCATCAACCAGGACAGCATGATCCCGGTCGACATGACCCGGCCCTGCAACTCCAGGCCGACCTTGGTCTGCACGATGGACAGCCAGTGGGTGTTGACGAGCGCGGTCGCCAGGCCCATGCCGAACAGCCCCAACGCTGGGAAGACCGGGCTCGGCCGCAGGCCCACGGTGAGCAGTGCGACGCCGAGGAGCAGCATGCTGGCGAGGATGCCCACCGCCCGCCGTTCCAACCCACCCCACACGCTCATGACGATGCTGCCCAGCAGTAGCCCGACGCCGCTGGCCCCGAGCACCACGCCGAGGACCGACGGATCGCCGAAGGACAGCGTCAGTGGCGTGGCCAACACCTCGACCATGGCGAAAAAGTAGTTGAGCAGCGTGGTGAGCAGGATCATCGCGAGCAGGCTTTGCCGGCGCATGATGAACCGGAAACCGCCCGAGACCTCCCGGCCGAACGACTCCTCACGCCGCTTGAACATCAGGTCGGGGAAGCGCACCGAGAGGGTGATGGTCACCGCGACGGCGAAGGTCAGCAGGTCGATGACGATGATGCCGCGCAGCCCGATCGTGCTGACCAGCGCGCCACCGAGCAGCGGGGCCAACAGGGTGCTGGTGGCCCCACCCAGGGAGGCCATGCCGTTGGCCCGACCGTAGTACCGCTTCGGCACCAGTTGCGTGACGGCGGCCAGATACGCGGGTTGCTGAAAGGCGCTGGAGACCGCGGTGATGGTGATCGCCGTGAAGATGTGCCACAGCTGGATCCGGTCCAGCCACAACAGCAGTCCCAGACTCACTGTGCCACTGGCGGCCAGCGTGTCTGCGAACACCATGATCAGTCGTCGGTTCCACCGGTCGGCCACGGCGCCCGCGATCGGGGAGAGCGCCACCGCGGGCAGCAACGCCAGCACCGCGGCGGTGGCGAACAGCGTGACCGATCCGGTCCGCTGGAACACCCACAGGCCCATCCCGAAGCTGGTCAGTCCGCTGCCGATCAGGGACACGAGCTGGCCGAAGGCGACCCGGTAGAAGACGCTCAGGCTGGTCCGGGCCGGTCGGGTGGTCGGACGCGTACCCGGGGTCGGCGCCGGCGGCGTGGCGGCCCGCGGGTCCGGCGACGGCGTGAGCTCCGGCTGCGTGGCGGCCGCCGTGGGTTCGGCGCCGGCTGCCGCCGGATCACGTACGGCGGTACGGGTGATGATCTCCGCGAGGTCGGCGGCCTGGTGCTTCGCGAAGTAGTGGCCGGCTCCCTCGATCACCTCCAGCGACACCGAATCGCTGAAGAACCCCCACTCGAGGTACCGCTCCTCGAACAACTCGGTGGACCGGTCGCCCTCGCCGATCACACAGACGATCGGCGCTCGCAGTCTGTCCGGCAACCCGTCGGCGTAGACGTCGGTGTAGTAGTCCTCACCGATCGTCCAGTCGGACAGGGCGACCCGCATGACCAGTTCCTTCTCCCGCTTGTCGAGGACGTCGGTGAAGAAACCAAGAGCACGCAGGTTCTCCAGGGCAACCCGCTTGGACGTCCAGCGTTCCGCCGGGAACCATCGACGTCGCCACCGGGACAGCCGGCCGGGCAACCTCGGGGCGGGGAAGTGGGCGCCGATCACGACCTTGACCAGGTCGACACCGGCGGCTTCGAGCCGGCGGGCCAACTCGACGGCTATCGCGCCACCGACGCAGTGCCCGTACACGAGCACCGGTCCGGTGATCCCGTCGACCACCTCCGCGACGCAGCGCGTGACGATCTCGTCCATGGACAGCTGCGGTTCGTCGACCCGGTTCAGGTCGTGTCCCGGCCGCTCCAGCGCGTACAGCGAGACACCCCCGGGCATCGCCTCGGCGAGCGGCCGGAAGGTGGCCGCACCTCCGCCCGCGAACGGCACGCAGACCAAGGTCATCGTGGTCGGCACGCCGGGCCTCGACGCGGTGAGTTCGTGCAGCAGCCGGTCGTCCGGCCCCGCCGAGCTCTCGACGTGCTCGGTCAGCGAACGGATGGTGGTGTGGCGGAACAGATCCAGCACGCTGATCGGCGTTTCCAGCCCACGTAGCGCTTTGATCGCTTTGAACGAGTCGCCGCCGAGGTCGAAGAAGTCGTCGTCGATGCCGACGGTCTCGTAGCCCAGCACCTCCGCCCAGCGTGCGACCAGCGCGTGCTGCAACGGGGTCTGCGGCGGAGCCCCGCCGGCGCCTTCACCGCCGTGCCGCCAGGCCGGCAGCGCGTTCCGGTCGACCTTGCGGTTCGTCGTCAGCGGCAGGGCGTCCAACACGACGAACGCCACCGGCACCATGTAGTCGGGCAGGTACGTACGCAGGTAGGTCCGCCACGGCGCGGAGCCGGTGATCTCGTCCCCACCGGTTCCGTCGGCGGTGTCCGGGCGCAGCGACAGGTACGCCACGATGACCGGCTCACCCGCGTCCTCGCGGACGACGACCGCGCTCTCCCGCACCGCCGGGTGGCGCTGCAACAGCGACTCGATCTCGCCCAGTTCGATCCGGTACCCGTGTACCTTCACCTGCGAGTCGTTGCGGCCGAGAAACTCGATCCTGCCGTCGCGCCGGTACCGGCCCAGGTCCCCGGTGCGGTAAAGCCGCCCGTCGCCGAACGGGTCGGCCACGAAGCGCTCGGCGGTGAGCTCGGGCTGCCCGAGGTAGTCGCGGGCCAGCCCGGTCCCGCCCAGATAGAGTTCGCCCACCACGCCGACCGGTACCGGACGCATCGCGGCGTCGAGCAGATACACCCGACTGTTGGCGAGCGGGCGACCGATGGTCACCTCCGTGGGGCCCTGTTCGATCCGTTCGGCCGTGGCCCAGACCGTGGCTTCCGTGGGCCCGTACAGGTTCCACAGCTCGTGCACCCGTTCGGCCAGGTCCCTGGCCAGCGGCGCGGGCAGGGCCTCGCCGCCGCAGATCGCCCGCAACTCTGGCCGGCCCGCCCAGCCGGAGGCGATCAGCAGTCGCCACGTCGCCGGGGTCGCCTGCATGAGGGTGACGCCCTCGGCATCGAGCAGGTCGGTCAGCCGGGTCGCGTCGTACGCCACGTCCCGCGATGCCATCACGATGCGGGCGCCCACGACCAGCGGCAGGAACAGGTCCGGCACGGACATGTCGAACGCGTAGCTGGTCATGGCGAGCATGCTGTCGTCGGCGCCGATGCCCGGCTTCTCCCGCATCGCCATGAGCACGTTGACCAGACCGGCCTGCCGGATGCGTACCCCCTTGGGGCGGCCGGTGGAACCGGAGGTGTAGATCACGTACGCCAGGTGGTCGGTTGTCGTCAGCGGCTCGGGATTGGTCTCCGCCGGACCGCAACCCGAGGGTTTCGATCCTGGCCCGGTTCCGTCACAGAACAACAGCTCGCCGGCGAACTCCGGGAACTGCCCGGCCAGGCTCTCCTCGGTGACCAGTACCGCCGCGCGGCTGTCGTCCAGCACGTACCGCCGCCGCTCCACCGGATACGACGGGTCCACCGGCACGTAGGCGCCGCCGGCCTTGAGAATTCCCAGCAACGCTACGATCAACCGTTCGGAGCGCTCCAGCGAGACGGCCACCGGGACGTCCGGCCCGACTCCGGCTCCGCGCAGCCGGTGGGCCAGCACGTTGGCCCTGGCGTTGAGCTCGGCGTAGCTGAGCGTGGTGTTCTCGAACGTGACCGCGGGACGGTCCGGTGCCGTGTCGACCTGCCGTTCGAACAGTTGGGCCAGGGTGCGGTCCGGCATCGGCCGGGCGGTGTCGTTCCACTCGACGACCTGCCGGTGCAGGTCCGCGGGGGTCAGCAGGTCGACCTCGGCCAGCCGGACGGACGGATCGGCGACGACCGCGGTGAGCAGCGTCTCCAGGTGCTCCATCAGCTGTTCGGCGGTCGCCGGCTCGAACAGCGCGCAGTTGTACTCCAGCCGCAGGCGCAGCCCCTCGTCGACCTCGTACGCGTACAGCGCGAGGTCCTGCTGGGCGACCTCCGGCTCCACGTCGATCTCCGTCACCCGCAGGCCGCTCATCCGCAGATCCCCCTGGTCGGGGATGTTCAGCAGGTTGAACATGACCTGGAACAGCGGGTTGCGGCTCAGGTCCCGGGGCACCTTGAGCGCGTCGACCACCCGCTCGAACGGCACCTCCTGGTGGTCGTACGCCTCCAGCGCGGTCCGGCGTACCTGGGTCAGCAGGTCGGCGAAGCTCGCGCCGCCGTCCAGTTCGGTACGCAGCACCAGCATGTTGACGAAGAAGCCGACCATCGGCTCCAGTTCCGTCCGGACCCGTCCGGCCACCGGCGTGCCGACGCAGATGTCGCGCTGCCCGCTGTAGCGGAACAGCAACGTCTGGAACGCCGCCAGCAGCGTCATGTACAACGTCGCCCCGGCCTGCTGGGCTAGCTGGCGCAGTCCCTCGGTCAGCGGTTGTCCCAACACCCGGGCGCTGACCGCACCCGTGAACGTCTGCACCGGCGGACGCGGGTGGTCGGTGGGCAGGTCCAGCGTGGTGGCCGCGCCGTCGAGCTGGCGCAGCCAGTAGCGCATCGAGTCCGCGGTGGTCGCGGCGGCCAGCCGCGCACGCTGCCACCGGGCGAAGTCGTGGTACTGGATGGCCAGCTCGGGCAGCGGCGACGGCTGACCCGTCAGGAAGGCGTTGTAGAGCGCGACCACCTCGGTTTTGATCACGCCCAGGGACCAACCGTCGGTGACGGTGTGATGCATGGCCATCGACAGGACGTGCCGGTCCGGGGCGAGCCGGAACAGCACCGGGCGGAACAACGGACCGCTGGCCAGGTCGAACGGGCGGTGGATCTCGGCGAGCAGAGCGGCGTGCACCGGGTCCCGCCCGACCGCCGTCCCGGCCGGTGCGACCGGCCGGTCCGCGGGCACCTCCACCACCGGCAGGTCGATCGCACCGACCGGCAGTACCACCTGGACCGGGTCGCCGTCCGTGCCGGTCGGGAAGATGGTACGCAGCGCCTCGTGCCGGCGGACGAGTTCGGACAGCGCGGCCCGCAGTACCTCCACGTCGAGGTCGCCGTCGAGCCGCAGCGCGCTCCCCGTCGTGTAGACGACCTCGTCGTAGACCCGGTCCAGGAACCACAGCCGGTGCTGCCCGGGGGAGAGCGGCGCGGGTCCGGCGTCCGGCTCGGCGCGCGGGATCGGCGCCACCACCGGCGCGGAGGTGCCCGGCAGCGT
Organism: Micromonospora sp. SL1-18; assembly: GCF_047921505.1. Classification (NCBI taxonomy): domain Bacteria; kingdom Bacillati; phylum Actinomycetota; class Actinomycetes; order Micromonosporales; family Micromonosporaceae; genus Micromonospora; species Micromonospora sp. SL1-18. The sequence continues at coordinate 11,259 of NZ_JBLROA010000064.1, forward strand.
GGCGGCGCCCACCATCTGGCGCAGGAACATGGACAGCGATCGGACGGTGGGATGACGGAACAGGTCGGTCAGGCTGACCACGTCGCCGAGCCGCTCGCACAGGCGGGCGTGGACCGCGAGTAGCCGCAGCGAGTGGCCGCCGAGGTCGAAGAAGTTGTCGTCCACGTCCACGTGCGGCAGGTCGAGCACCTCGCGCCACACCTCGACGATCACTTGCTCGAAGTCGGCTCCGGTGGCCGGAGGTGGCGCTTCTGTCGGGTGTTGCGCCGGCGTGGCCGCGGGCGCGGCGGGCCGGGCCGGGGCGGCCGACTCGGCGGGCAGGGCCGCCACGTCGAGTTTGCCGTTGCCGGTCACCGGCAACGCGTCGAGGAAGACGATCGCGGACGGGATCATGTACGGCGGCAACTCCGACCGCAGCGCCTCGCGCAACGCGTCGGCGTGCCGCTGCTCGGGTGCGACCCCGGCGACGTATCCCACCAGTCGCCGGTCCTGTGGGGTGTCCCCACGCGGCACCACGGCCACCTCGGCCGCGGGCAACTGTCGGCCGATGGCCGCCTCAACCTCGCCGCACTCCACCCGGTAGCCGCGCACCTTCACCTGGGAGTCGGTGCGTCCCAGGTACACCAGGTTGCCGTCTGGCCGGTAGCGCACCAGATCGCCGGTGCGGTAGAGGCGAACGCCGCCCTCGACGGTGCGCAACGGGTGCCGAACGAAGCGTTCGGCCGTCAGGTCGGGCCGGTTGAGGTATCCCCGGGCCAGGCCCGCGCCCCCGATGTACAGCTCGCCGACCACGCCGATCGGGACCTGGTTGCCCCACTCGTCGAGCACGTACAACTCGGTGTTGGCGATGGGCCGGCCGATCGGAACGGACCCGTCGTCCGGCGTGGCCGGATCGACCTCGTACACGACACAGCCGACCACCGCTTCCGTCGGGCCGTACTCGTTGATCAGCCGGGTGTCCGGAGCGTGCTCCCGCCACAACGCGACCTGGTCGGCGCGCAGGTTCTCGCCGCCGATGACGAAACATCGGGTACGGCCCGGCGCCTCGGCCGGCCCCACCTGCCGGTTGACGAGCTCCAGTTGGGCGGGGGTGATCTTCACCAGTCCGAAGGGGACCGACCGGCCACACAGCGCCTCGCCGAGCCCTTGCGGGCCGAGTTGCTCGCCGAGCATCCGCACCGTGGCGCCCGCGGCCAGCGGCACCAGCAGGCTGGTCACCGTCAGGTCGAAGGCGATCGAGGAGTGCAGCGGCACGACGTCGCCGGGGCCGACCTGGTACGTCTGGGCGGCCCAGGTCACGTAGTTGGTCACGCCGCGGTGGGGGACCATCACCCCCTTGGGCTGCCCAGTCGACCCAGAGGTGTAGATGACGTACGCCAGGTCGTCCGGTCCGGGTGCGGGCGCGTCCCGGACCACCCGGGCGTCGCCCGCACCGGGCGCGGCGTCCAGCGTGACGTCGATCAGAGCCGCGGCTGTCTCGGGCAGCAGCCGCCGCAGGGTGGCGGAGGTGAGCACCACCGGCGCGGCGGTGTCGTCCAGGACGTACCGCAGCCGCGCCGCGGGATTCGACGGGTCCAGCGGTACGTACGCCCCGCCGGCCTTGAGCACGGCCAGCACCGCCACGGCCAGTTCGGTCCGGCGTTCCACCAGGATCGCCACCAGGCCGCCCACGCCCACGCCGTGGGCGTGCAACACCCCGGCCAGCGCCTCGGCGTGCGTGTCCAGTTCCGCGTAGCTGAGGGTGTGCGCCTCGTCCAGGACCGCCGGGGCGTGCGGGTTCATCGCGGCCCGGGTCGCGATGAGGGTGTGCACCGGTTCCACCGGCGCGTGCTCCACCGGCGCGTGCTCCGCCGGCGCATGCTTCACGGGCGTTGGGCCGGCCGAGTCCGGGGCGGTGGCGGCTGGGGCGGTGGCGGGGCCTCGGCTCCAGGTCCGCAGCTGATCCAGCTCGCCGGCGGTGAGTAGTGGTGCGGCGCCGACCGGGACCGCCGGATCGGCCAGCAGCGCGCCGAGCAGCATGTGGAAGTTCCCGGCGATCCGCTCGACGGTGCTGTCGTCGAAGAGGTCCGTCCGGTATTCGATGTCCACGCTGAGTTCGCCGGCGGTGTTGCGGACGCCCAGGGTCAGGTCGAACTTCGCCGTACGCAGCGGCACGTCGATCAGCGCGGCGCTGACGTCGGTGAGGCGCGGCGGCGCCGGCTGGTCGCCGTACAGGAACATGACCTGAACCAGGGGGCTGTGGCCTGGCTCCCGGACCGGCCGCAGGGTCTCGATGAGCTTCTCGAACGGCAGGTCCTGATGCTGGTTGGCGTCCAGGACGGCCGACCGGACCCGGCCGAGCAGCTCGGCGAAGGAGGGGTTGTCCGCCAGGTCGCAGCGGATCGCGACGGTGTTGACGAACAGGCCGATCATCGCGTCGGTCTCCGCCCGCTGGCGGTTGGCCACGGGCGCGCCGACCACGATGTCGCGCTGCCCGGTGTAGCGGGCCAGGAGCACCTGAAAGGCGGCCAGGGTCACCATGTACGGCGTGACCCGCAACCGCTGGCACAGCTCCCGCAACGCGTCCTCGGGGACGTCGAGCGGGAAGGTACGGACAGCTCCGGCGACCGAGGGCTCGGCCGGGCGGGTCCTGTCGACAGGCAGGTCCAGGACGGCGGGCGCGCCGGCCAGCCGGTCCCGCCAGTACTCGAGCTGGGTCGCCGCCTCCGGGCCGCGCAGCCACTCGTGCTGCCAAGCGGCGTAGTCGCCGTACGTGATCGGCGGCTCGGCCAGGACCGGCGTCCGCCCGACCAGCCGTGCCGCGTACAGTTCGCCCAACTCTTCGTTGAAGATCCGTAGCGACCATTCGTCGATCGCGGCGTGGTGGAACGTCAGCAGCAGTACGTGATCGTCCGGTGCGCAGCGCAGCAGGCTGGCGCGCAGCACCGGGTCGCGGGCCAGATCGACGGGTGTTTCCGCCTGCGCGGTGAGGCGGTCCCGCACCTGCGCCTCCCGCCGCGCCTGCGGCACCCCGGTGAGGTCCACGATGTTCAGCAGTCCCGGTTCGGCGTCGCGTACGACCTGCACCGGCTCATCACCCTCGGCGCGCAACGAGGTACGCAGCGGCGCGTGCCGCTCCACCACCGTGTCCAGGGCCCACGCCAGCGCGGACTCGTCGAGGCGCCCCCGCAACCGGTACGCGACCGGCACCAGGTACGTCGGCTCGCCAGGGGCCAGCCGGTTCAGGTACCACATCTGCCGCTGGGCATACGAGGTCCTCGCCGTGCCGGTCGGATCACCCGAGGTGATCCGGTCCGACGGCGGCCCGGCCTGGCCGGCGCGGAGCGCCGCGAGCAGCGCCGCCTTTCGGGGAGTGAGCAGGTCGCTCACCGTATCTTCTCCCGCGCTGCCTGGACGTCGTCGTCGGAGTAGCCCAGCACGGTCAGGTACTGCTCGGCGGCCTTGTCCACCGCCGGTCCGTAGTCGGCTCGCAGGCTGGTGACGAACTCGGCCAGGGTCGGATGCTGGAACACCGCGTTCATCCGCACCGGCACGTCCAGCGCGGTACGCAGGCTGGCGGCCATCCGCATCGCGGCCAGCGAATCCCCGCCCAGGGCGAAGAAGTCGTCACCGTCGGCTACCTGTTCCCGGTTCAGCGCGACGCTCCATGCCGCCGCCACGACTTCGTGCACTGCGATCTCGGGCATGCCCGGCGCTTGTTCTGCTGTCACGGCTCATCTCGCATCTCTGGGTTCAGTTGCCGTTCATACGGCCCGCAGCACCAGGCCCGCCACACCAGCAGGACTGCCGGACCGGACGGTGGCCGCCTCGTCCGCCTCCGGCTGCCCGCCGTCTCCGACGATCTCCGTCGTCCGACACGGGATCTGCGGCGTGGCGGGTCGGGCTGCCTGGAGCAGAAACCACAACCAGGCCCGGTAGCGACCGACGATTTCGTCCACGGCCTCCGCCGCTTCCGCGGGGCCGTAGCCGGCCACGTTGGCGAAGTCGCGGGCCTGATCGGCCAGCCGCGTCGTCAACCGGCCGATCGCCGCCGTCGCGTCGTCGAGCAGCGGGAACGCCGGATCGGTGCGGCTGTCGCCGGTCAGCTTTCGGCACAGCAGGTCGAACTCGTCCCGAACGGTCTGCTCGGTCGGATGCCGTGGGGCGACCAGAACGAGTGAACGCGGCGTAAGACGGGCCGTGGCCAGGGACCCGGTGACGTGGTGGGCGAAGCGGGCCGCGCTGCAGTATCCGACCACCGACACCGCCGGGTCCGCTCCCGGGCGCAGCCGCTGGAACTCCGCCACGCACAGGCGGGCGAGCGCCGCATAGTCATGCAACTCGGCCTGCAGGTCAAGAGTGGTCACCGGGTCGAGTCGCCAGATCTCGTAGTCCTCGCCCTGCCCGGCCAGGGCGGCCGCGAGCCCGGGACCCGAGGAGTCACCGGGGAACTCCACCGACAGCAGACACCGCCCCGGCCCCTGAGCGACCTGCCGCAACGCGACACGGCTCACCGTGTCGCTCCCGGTCGACCGACGGCCAGACCGGCGTCGGGCGGACCCATCGTCTGCTCCGCGTGCAAAGCCTCGATCTCGGCGAGATAGTCGGCGAAACGTCGGTGCTCGTACAGCAGCGACGACTTGAGCTCGATGCCGAGCTCGCGCCGCACGTAGGCGGTGAGCCGTACCGCGAGGAGGGAATCCCCGCCGGTGAGAAAGAAGTCGTCGTCCGGGCCCGGCATCGCACCGAGCACGGTCCGCCAGGCCTGCGTCACCGAACGGCGGGCCGCCGAGCCGCCGCCCGGCTCGGCGGATGCCGGCGCGGCGCCCTCCGAGGCGATGGCAGACATGGCCCGCAGCGCCGCCCGGTCCAGCTTTCCGTTGACTGTCAGCGGCAGCGCCGTGAGCACCTCGACACGGCCCGGAACCATCGAGGCCGGCAGTCGGTGCCGGAGGTGCGCACCCACCTGCTCGGCGTCTACGGGACCGGCGACCCAGGCGGTCAGCAGTGCCTCGCCCGCCCGGTGGGTCACGTCGGCAGCAGCCTGGGTCACCCGTGGTACGTCGAGCAGTGCGAGTTCGACCTCCCGCAGCTCGATACGGTTGCCGCGGATCTTGACCTGTCCGTCGACCCGGCGGACGAAGCTCAACTCGCCGTCCGCCGTCCAACGACAGATGTCACCGGACCGGTAGCGGCGGGTCACCGGGTCCGGCGCGGCGACGAAGGCGGCTGCCGTCTCCCGCGGCGCGTCGCGGTACCCCCGGGCGAGCCCGCCACCGGCGATGAGCAGTTCGCCCTCGTCGCCTGGTCGGGCGACGGGAAGGTCGAGGGTGAGCCGGGCGCCCGCGACCGGCCGGCCGATCGGCGGCGGTGCCGAGCGGTCCCGGCCGGACCGCAGGTCCCCGGTCGCGGTGACCAGGATGGTCGCCTCAGTCGGGCCGTACAGGTTGTGCACGGCCGCGCCGAAGTCGGTGGGCGGCCAGATGCGTAGGCGGTCACCGCCGGTGGCGAGGGTGCGCAGCCGGCCGGTGTCCACGTTGCTTCGCAAAAGCTGTTCCGCGAGTGGGGTGGCGAGGAAGCCGTGGTCGACCTCGCGGAGCGTGGCCGCGATCAGATCAGGGTCGCGGACCACCTTCTCGTCTGCGAGCAGCACGGTCCCGCCGGCCATCAAAGGGGCCCACAGATCCAGCAGACACGCGTCGAAGGCCAGCCCCGCGAAGGCCGCGGTGCGTACTCCTGGGCCGAGCCCGAAGAACCGCGCGTACCAGCTCAGCGTGCCGGCCAGGCTACGGTGTTCGATCTCGACCTGTTTCGGTTTCCCGGTGGAGCCTGAGGTGGAGATGACGTAGGCGAGCCGGTCCGTTGCGGCGAGGCTGATGAGATGGCCGTTGCCGGCGACCACGGGGGTCACGTCCGGCGGAAGCGCGTCGACGAGCTCGCTGTGGACGGTGGCGACCCGGCAGTCGGCCCAGGTGAGGATGTCGCGAATCCGGGCCGCCGGCAGTCCCGAGTCCAGCGGCAGGAATGCGCCGCCGCAGAACCAGGCGGCCAGCTGGGCGACCACGGCCTCCGCGGTACGCGGCCACAGGACCGCGACGACCGGTTCGGTCGAGTCGTCGACGTCATTCAGCGCCGACCGCAGGGAAGCGGCGAGAGTGCTGGCACGCTCGACCAGATCACGATAGGTGATGCTCCCACTGTGGTCGATCACCGCGACTCGGTCGGGCGCACTGTCCGCATGGCGCAGCACCTCGACGGGAACGGTGAGGGCTCCAGCAGTCGACAAAGCGACCACGGCAGTGTCCTTCGGATGCTCAAGGCGATTACTGCCAGTCGTCTGACTCACTGTCTGGCTCTGCACGACATCGACCCTTCGGAATGCGGCCATCCGACCAGCTCCGCCGCAAGCATCGCACGGCGAGATCGACATCCACAACGGACGAACGGCCGTACCCTTTAATCGCCGATGCTTGAGGCAGATGTCCGAAATGATGTGGAGGGGCGGCGTCTCCAACGCGCAGGGAGATGCAGCCTGGACGCCGCCAGCCAATACGGAAAAGGCGCGAACGCGCTTGCCCAGCTAGGACGGCCCTTCGGGGGCGACAAAGACGGGGATAACCCGGTGGCCACGTCCCGAGGGGAACCTCAGTCGGTTTCGGCATTCTGGGCTCGGCTCTGGGTGGTCGCGGCCACGGACTGATGCTTCTTGGCGGGAACGGCGTTCCTGAGCAGCCAGCCGACCGGGGGACTGACCAGCGGACGCGATGCCCGTACCACCGGCTGGCTGGCGGTGATCCAGACCAGCGCAACGACCGCAGCGGTGAGCGCTAGCAAGGCCGGGATGTTGTCGACCCGTTTCGGCAGGGGCGACCAGGTGAAGGCCAGGACGACGAACCCGTGCAGCAGGTAGGGGTACATGGAGTTGGTTCCCCAACCCGTGAGAAGCGTTTGGCGGTGCGGAGCGAGCATCATGATCGCCCATGTCATCGCGAACCCGACGATCATCAGTCCAAGCCGAATCAGGACGCCGTGCGTCGCCTCCACCCCGGCCTGCTGGTACGTGCTGTTCCAGTACACCCAGAGGCTCGACAGGCGCGAGGCGACGAGATAGGCGATTGGCGCGGCAGTGATGAGCACCGCGATCGCGGCGAGCCGAACACGGGTAGATGGGCGGTACGCGAGCCTGCCGCGACCGAGCCAGACGCCGACAACGAAGAAGGGCAGCATTCCCGCCACCCGGTCCAGCGACAGGGCGTGGCCGAGCACCGTGGCGGCTCCGGCGGAGAGGGAGACCCCGATCGCGATGACGACCCCTCCGCGAAGTTGGGCGAAGAACGGAGCGAGCATCCGCCAGATGAACAGAGCGGGCAGAAACCACAGATGGAAGATCGGGGAGAGGAACTCGTCGACCGCCCAGGGCATTGGCTTGTCCATCAATGTGTAGAAGCTCATGTAAAGCAGCTGAAAGACCAGATACGGCGCGAGCAGGTCTCGGACCAGCGACGCCGCACGACTACCGGTGAGTTCGGTTGCCGAGAGCATCCCTGAAAGCATGACAAAGGCGGGCATGTGACACAGGTAGATGAACGTGTAGACCGTCCAGCCACCTGGCGAGGAGCCGACCGTCGGACGCACCATGTGGCCGAGCACGACCAAGACGATCAATAGCCCTTTGACGTTGTCAATGTACGGGTCGCGTCCGGTGGGCGCGACCGCTACGCCAGGACTCTCAGGCCTCACCGTGGTTGCCATCCAGATTCCGATGCTGGTTGTCCGATACCGGATCTAGCAGGGGTGACCAGGGTCGCCAACGGCCGCCCGCGAAGCGCTCGCGGTATGGCTTCGCCACGCTTAAGCGAGAATTGAACATCGACCACCGTCGCTGGACTGCCGAGGCCGACGCCCGTCGCGAGGCGTTCCGAATGATCGCCTTCTACAACCACCGATGGCGCCACTCCGCGTTCGGCTACCTCAGCCCCGCCGATAAATGAGCCCTCACACCGGCTACGCTGCACCAGATCGCGGCATAACCCGGTGTCCAGATTCCGCGGAAACCTCATGGTGTCGGCGCGGTGCTGGGACCAACTCGCAATGATGGCGGACTCCAGGCAAAAGGTGGCGGTTGCGAACACACGCTAGCCCTGCAGGGGTAACGGACAGGGGCGTCTGGCATGACAGCGGGTGAACAAACCGTTCCGGTTCGCCGATCCGTCACCTTCGACCATTCGACACGCATCCAACACCCGCACAACAGTTCGGCTTCCGGTGGCCACCGAACCGAACGCAGAACCAAACATGGCTGGCCCGCGTCGCGGGCCAGCCATGCACTAGGGCGCACGTCAATTCAACGGTCAACACAACTGCAGGTCAGCGTCCATTCCGATCATGTAGTTGGGAAACGTTGCGCCTGTCGGGGCGCGGGGTACCACAGCGCCGCACCCGAAGGGTTTCAGCTCTCGATGCCGGTCAGCATGTGGCAGGCGGGACGCTCTGCTCGTACTGGAAGATGTTCTGGGGGTCGTACTTCGCCTTGATCTTGCGCAGCTGGTCGAAGTTGGATCCCCAGTAGGCGGTTTCCCAATCCGCCATCCCGATGTTCGGCACGTTGACGTAGGCGCCGTTCACGTAGGGCCGCAGTGCCTGGCTGAACTCGGCGATCCAGGCCTGGGCAATCGGGGTGATGGCGTCGCCGCTGTTTGACACCCCACGAGTGCCCCAGCCGGCGCCCGGCTCGGAATAGAAGAGCACGTTGCGATGCGGGAACGCCGAGCCGCCGCGGGGTTCGCGCGTTTGAGCCCCCGTGCCGAAGGCCTGAGTGAAGAAGTTGCTCTCATCCGTGGGAGCGTCTTCCATGAATGCGCGGATCACGCTGATCGCCTTCTTCGGGAACGGCTCGCTGATGAACTGCGAGAAGAACTTCCAGTCCGCGGGATCATCCGCGGTCGGAATCTGGAATCCGGCATATATGTCAGCCCAGGCCCCGGTCTGCACCGTGACAGTGGGATTGCCAACCGACAGGACCGGGCCCAGCAGCTTCTTTGCCTCTGCCGCCGATCCGTCCGCGAGAACCCCGAACAGCAGGATCTGGGGTTTGTGGATCTCGACCTGGGTTCCGAGGCGGTTGTCGGCGAACGGTGCCGTACGCTGCCATGTGTCGAAGACCCCTTCCAGGTCGTTGAGGCCTTCCCAGGTTGCTTGCAGGTAGGCCACGCTCTTCAGTGGAGTCACCTTGTAGGTGAGTGAGGTGACGATCCCGAAGTTGCCGTTACCCGCTCCGCGGAGCGCCCAGAGCAGGTCCGCGTGGTTCTTCAGGTCTACCTCGATCGCCCTGGCGCCGTCGGTGCCCCACGGGACGACAATCTCCGCCCCTATCAGGTTGTCGCAGGCCATGCCGAGGTAGCGGGTGAGGAAGCCGAAGCCGCCGCCGAGGGTCGCACCGGACAGGCCGACGGTTCCCTCCGTCCCAGTCGTTACCGCAAAACCCTGCTTCCCGAGCGTGGTCACCGCCTCCAACTGGTTGAGGCCGGCGCCGACCGTTGCGGTGCGAGTGGCAGTGTCGATATGGGCCGACTTCAGCTCGCTGACGTCGATCACGAGGCCGTTGTCTACGTTCGACCAGCCCTCGAGGCTGTGGCGGCCGCTCCGCACCCGCAGCGCGACGTCGTTCTGCCGCGCCCACGCGAGGGCGTTGACCACGTCCTGGGTCTCCTGGGCGAAGACGATCACCAGCGGATAGTGAGCGAAGAGTTCGTCCCAGCCGAGGCTCGCACTCGCGTAGCCGGGGTCCTGGGGACGGACGATGCGGCCGGTTAGCTTCGCCGGCGGGCATTCCGCGTTGTAGGGCGGGCCCGAGCCTGCGGCCGCTAAGCCCGGAGTGCCTCCGGCCGCAATGCCCGGGAAAGCGACCGCGCCGGCGCCAACGGCCGCGCCGGCGCCAACAGCCGCCGTCGCCTTGAGTAGTTCGCGACGAGAAAGGTCGTTCATGGTCCATGTCCTTTCGATCGGGTTACGCCACTAATTCGACTACGGGAGCTCTCGCCCGCCCGCTGGCGCAAACCCGCGTTAATAAGGGTGACTTCTTGGGCGATCTGAGACTTACTCTCGAAACCCGGTCGGGTGATGCTGGCCTTCCTCTTGCGGGTAGCCGGTTCGAAAATGACGACCCGGCGGCGGTCGGTGGCCTCGACCGGGAGTGGGTGTGCGGGTGTCAGGCGGCGGTCTGGGTGAGCTCGATGGGGCTGAGGGTGACGGTGTAGCCGACCTTGCTCAGCGTGGGGCCCGGCGGTCGGCAGTCGCGCCAACGGGCAGCGGGTGCTCGAAAGAAGGTCCGCCCTCGCCGTTCGATCTTCCCTGACCCGCCCTGCAGGGCACGGCTGCCGCCTGGACGTGGCCCGCCGTGGGTGTACGTCTGGGCCGGCGTCCTGCCAGGTCAGCGGTCAGCCGATCAAGGGCGGTAGGAGCGGGTTCGTTGGTGCAGCGCTACCCGCCGCGGCCCGCGACGAGATCCACCACGTGCCGCTGACGGCCCCGAGGCGGCCTGGTTCCTGCACCGCGCCGCCGGGAATCCGAATACGTGAACAGCCACCCGTTTCGGGCCGTAACGGAGGGGGACACGGCCGGTGCCTGCATCTCACCACCGGCACGTCCGCAGGTACGGGCCCATGTCCGGCACGAGGACGCGACCTTTGCAGGCCCGCGCCGACGCCGCCGGGTTGATCACCTGGGAGGTCAGCGTCGATTCCACTTCATCAACACGCCGCCTGTGCCCGCAACTCGTCCTGACCCAGTTGGCCATGAGTCAATGGAGAATCAGGGCAGAGAGCGCTGCACGTCTGATTCGGAAGGTCGGGCTGAAGAAATGGTCCGGACGAAAGCCCGGCACCGCGCTCCGGCCCGACTCCTGCGGGGACGGCTGCCCGGCGTGACGTGGCTTGCCCGCGAGATCCGATGGCATGTCGGCGCCAGGGCGGCGACTCCGCGAACGGCTACGCGCTCCGGTGGGAGTTCACCTTGGTCGGCGAATAGTCCTCATGGTAAGGGTGAGTGGTCATGGACTCAGACTCAGAAGAAGTAGATCTCAGCCCCGAGGAACAGGAAGCGCAGAACAGGCTACTGCAAGCCCTCGAGAGGGCGAGGACCATCTCGATGACGCTTAACTATGTCGAGCATCTCCTGAACCCCGAAAAACCGTACACCCCAGGGATGAACACACCCTCAGTGAGGGCCCTATTAAACGAGGTAAATCCCGGCAAAACCGTCGAGACGCGTCGAGATGCCATACGCAAACTTCAGGAGAAGTTGGCTATAGCCAACAAGGAGTACGAGGAGGCGATAAAAGAGGCGGAAAAGTTTTCGCGATGATTTGCCGCCGCCAAGCCAGGCTCATGAATTTGGTTACGAATCCTTAGTGGACATAGTTCTGATTGGGCGGTTTTTCTCCGATTGCCGAAGGTTGCGGAGCGGCTGGCCGTGCACGGTGTCACCCTCGGCGTGTTCCACTCGATGTAACGGTGGATGCGGGACGCTCCTATGGATCAGATGGCTGTGTGCCAGCCAGGTGCCAGTAGCCGATGCCCCGAGGGGCACCCGAGCGGGCACCCGAGCGGGCACGAACTCGTCCGGCAATGAGGGGGCGTACTGCCGCAGAGGGCCGTTGCGGATCATCCAGACGTGGAAGAACCACTGCTCTTGGTCATCACGAAGAGCTGCACTGCGTTGGGGTTGTGCCAGGCAAGGGAACCGAAGCGGTCCTGCGGGTACACCGACCGCATCACGTTGGCCACCCAGCTCACCGCGTCCCCCAATCCACGCCCGGGACCGTACAGCCATTCGTACAGCCAGGGCCATCCGCTCGCGCAGACAACGCCGGACGGTGACGGACGGGCCGACCAGCCGAGGCACTCGACCAGCCAGTCGGGATTCCGCACCTGGTCCGCCGGAGGCCGATGGACGCGGCGGCAGGGGAGTGGTGAGAGATGTCGAGAGGCATTTCCGCTGCTAGAAGCCCATCGGCGCAGCTCGCCGCGTCGCCCATCCTGCTCTCATAATTCCTCAGTCCCGGGTTTCAGGCGCGACGTTCTGGACCTCTGGCCCGCCGCGCCTGACGGGCTACAGTGCCCGGATGCCGGTCGTGGAGATCTCTGATCTGATCATCCGCTTTGATACGGCCACAGGGGCGAGGCTGCCGGTGCGCCGTGACGACGTGGTCTCAGCGCTGCGTGCGGCTGGTGACTGGCGCGGAGCCCGGATTGCGGCATCGCTGCCGCACCACGATGGCGTGCTCGATGAGTCCGCGGTTGAACGGCTGCTGGTGCGCACGCACACCGAGCTGCAGCGGCTCAACGAGGAGTTGCGAATCGCCGAGCAGCTGGCGGAGTTGCTGGGCCCGCTGTTGGCCGCGGTGGCCCGCGGCGGTTGTTGACCGCAGCCTGCGCGGTGCTAGCCGCGGCCAGCGTGCTCGCTGTCGAACCGTTGGTGCACTACCGCTGGTATGCCGAACCCGCCTGACATCAGCGGCGGCGGCTTGACCGACGCCCACCGACAAACTCCGGCCACAACCGACACTGACATCGGAGCCGGAAGTAGCCCGCCGGTTGCGCTGGGCGCCCGCCCTCCGCCTTCCGGGTCCAGGGCCTCACCACCAGCAGCATTGGACCGATGAGAGCGGCATGCCACTCGGGCCTTGGCTTGGTGGACGTCGGTCGGTTTGATCGCGAGCCGTCGATGGACACGCTGTCATCCTTTCTGGGATGCTTCTCGGCAAGAGTGTTCCCGGCCCAAAAAAGAGGCAAGGCCGCACCCGCGGCAGTCGTCGTCGGTCCTATTCGCGCAGGGTTGAACTCGATATCCGGGACTGTTCACCCGCTGCTCGCGTTCCCGGCGTGGCATGTCGTGGCGGAACCGGTCGAAGGGTGAAAGAGGCATGAAGCTGTTGCGGAAGAGAAGTCGGGCGATCCTGGTGGTTGTGGCGGCGTCCGCCCTGTTGGTGGGCAATGCGCAGTCAGCATCCGCAATGGGAGGCTTCAGCCCCACCTCGCCGATCACTGCGACCCCGATCAACCAGAACACCCAGCAGATCGCGCCAGGCGTGGTTCAGAGCGACTACATCTTCAACGACCGGGACGGTCAGCGGATGGAGTCCCACGTCCTGGACATCGACATGCCGAAACGCCCCGAGCTGACCATCGAGGCGGGCCTGCCCAACGACGGGAAGGGCACTCCTTGGTACGGCATGCAGCCGATGAGCAAGCAAGCCGCGGCGGCCACGCGTCCCGGCCACCAGGTCATCGCCGCGATCAACGCCGACTACTACAACATGTCTGACGGCTTCCCGCTGGGTGTGGTCGTGAAGGACGGCACCGTCCTCAAGGCCGACATGGCCGCCAACTGGTTCTTCTTCGGCATGAAGAAGGACGGCAGCTACCTGATGGGCGACCGCGCCCTGTTCAACCAGGTCAAGAACGACCTGCAACAGGCACTGTCCGGTGACGCGCAGGTCATCAAGAACGGTGTCCGCGACGAGAACCAGATCGTCACCAAGGGCGCCCCCAACAACCTCGACCCGCGTATCGGCATCGGCGTCAGGCGCGACGGCACCATGTTCTTCGCCGAGATCGACGGCCGCCAGACCGGTTTCAGCCGCGGCCTGACGATGTCGGACTTCGCCGACTACATGCTGTCCCTGGGTGCCTACAACGCGATCCACCTCGACAGTGGCGGCAGCGCGACCTTCACCACCAGGACGCCGGGCACCGACACCGTCCAGGTGGTCAACCGCCCCTCTGACGGCGAGGAGCGTCCGGTCGCCAACGGGTTCCTGCTGGTCTCCTCCGCGCCGATGACCCACGAGTTCGCATCTGCCGCTGTCGCCCCGAACGGGATGACCGTCACGCCGAACTCGACCGTGCAGTTCGCGGCCAAGGGGCAGGACGCCACCGGTGCTTCGGCGCCCGTGCCGGCATCTGGGTTGAGCTGGAGCCTGGTGGATCCCGCGTTCGGCACGATCGACGCGAACGGGCTGTTCACCTCGACCGGCAAGCAGGGCCAGACGCAGGCGGTCCTGTCCCACAACGGGAAGCAGGTCGGCTCGGCCTGGGTCGAGGTGGCACTGCCGGACACGCTCGCCTTCGGGCAGAAAGAGATCAGCCTCGACTATGGGGCGGTAAAGCCGTTCGGGCTGACCGCCCGTTACCAGGGCCGTGACGTGCGCCTCAAGTCCGGCGACATCACCTGGGGCGGTATCCCTGACGGGATGGGCACGATGGATGACGCGAATGTCTTCCACGCTGTGTCGTCGGGCAGCTTCGACACCCAGGTCACCGCGACTCTCAGCGGGAGCGACGTGCGGGCGTCGGTCCACGTGTTGCTGGGCCAGCTGCCCGTCGTGCTGTATGACTTCGAGGACGGCATCGGCGACTGGAGGGCCGACACGGCAGGACGGGGTGAGGTCAGCAAGCTGCAGTGGAACACCTACCCGGATGACCTGACCCGGTTCGGCGACCATGCGCTGCAGGTGAACTTCGACTTCACCAAGGGCCAGCTGAATGCCACCCTCGGCGCCTACGCCGGGCCCGCGTCCAGCAAGCCCATCCCGGGCCGCCCGAAGGCGATCGGGGCCTGGGTGTACGGGACGCCCGAGGCCCAGGGTTACTGGCTGCGCTGCTACATCTACGACGCCAAGGGCCAGTTCCAGCCGATCAACTTCACCAGCCAGACCGAGGGCATCGACTGGCTGGGCTGGAAGTACGTCGAGGCGGAGATCCCCGACGGCCTGGTCGGCCCGTTCACCACCTTCCCCAACCAGATGTTCCGCATCATGTCGCTGAAGTCGGGGATGCCGGGCGGCAATCCGCTGCGAAAGGGGTTCGTGGCGATCGACAACGTGCGGGTCACCTACGGCGCGTCCGTTGACGACATGTTCCCGCCGATCGTGCACGGCCTCAACGTCGACGGCAAGACCTTCACGAGCCCGCAGGTGGAGATCTCGACGTCCTTCGCCGAGGACACCACCGACAAGTACGCTACCGGGATCAACTACGACCGGGTGCGGATGTGGGTCGATGGCACCGAGTACACCAACGCCGAGGGCGTCTACGCGCTCAACAAGGGCCTGAACACCGTCGCCTTGTCGCACCTGAGCTTCGCCGACGGTATCCACCGGGTCGACGCCAGCGTCCAGGACAACTTCGGCAACGAGACCCTCAAGACCGGGTACTTCACGGTGAAGACGGGTTCGGGCACCTCGGTCGGGCTGTCCTCCCCGGACGCCGTCGCGAGCCTCGGCGGGACCTACCGGCTCAACCTCACCACCACCGACGCCGCCGATGTCACCGGCGTCGACACGAAGATCCGGATCGGCAAGGACTTCCCGGTGACGGGGGTCGACTTCGCCGCGTCGGCGTCGGGCAGCACCTGGGGCTATGACGCTGCCACCGGCGTCCTCACCCTGCATGTGGTGAAATCGAATGCCGCAGCTGGGCCCGCGACGCTGGCGACCATCAACGTGTCGGTGACCGGCGGCGTGGCACCCGGGACCAAGCTGGGCTGGGAAGTCACGGGCTCGACAATCGGCTACGCCAGCGACAGGCCGTCGAAGTTCGCCCCCACCTTTTCGGAGCGGCCAGCGTCCGTCGATGTCGTGGCAGCGCTGAAGCTGGCAGTCAACAGCACCGTGGTCGGACGGCCGGGGGCGGTCACCGTGACCGATGCCGCCGGCAAGCCGGTCGCCGGTGCTACGGTGACGATGCTGGTGGCTGGCAAGGCGACCAAGCTGGGCACCACGGGTGCTGACGGCGTTCTGACCTCGGCGCAGCTGACCGACACGGTGAAGAAGTACGACCTGTTCGCCCAGACCGAGCAGGGCAGGTCGTTCGCGATCACCACGCAGTCGTTCACGCCCCTTAAGCAGCAGGCGCCGAGCAACATCATGGCCGGTGCGAGCGCCGACCCGGCGACCACCAAGACCATCACCTGGATGTCGAACCCGCTGACCTCCAGGGACGCCGCCGTGCTGCAGGTGGCCACGAAGGCCGCCTACCAGGCCGTCGGCGAGGCCGCGTTCACCAGCTTCGACGGCACCGCCAAGGAGCTGACCTACGCCGGCTACGAGGACATCGCCCAGAACGGCGTCGTGCGCTCCAACTCGGCCACGGCCACGAAGCTGGCCGCCGGGACCCACTATGTGTACCGGGTCGGCGACGGCGTCAGCTGGTCGGGCGTGCGCGAGTTCACCACGTCCAGCGACGCAACGGACTTCACCTTCAGCGTGTTCGGCGACACCCAGTCGCCAGACCGCGCCGGCCTGGCCCAGTTCGACAAGATCCTGACCTCGATCGAGGGGCAGGCGAAGCTGCCGGACTTCACGATGCACGTGGGTGACTTCACCGATGACGCCGGCAAGTTCGCCCAGATGGACGCCACCGCAGGCCTGCTCAGCGACCACGAGAAAATCGGGTCCACCGACATGATCCGGGTACTGGGCAACCACGAGTACATGGGCGACGACGGGTCCAAGGCCGTACGCATCTTCGGGCAGCCCAACAACGGGTCAAAGGCAAACCCGGACGGCACCTACTCGATGGACTACCAGAACATGCACATCGCGGTGATCGGATGGACCGACGACGCGGCAACGCTGAAGGCCGAGATGGACTGGCTGAAGCAGGACATGACCGCCTCCGACAAGCTGTGGAAGGTCGTGGTCACCC
The DNA here is from genome assembly GCF_047921505.1 of Micromonospora sp. SL1-18. Lineage (NCBI taxonomy): Bacteria > Bacillati > Actinomycetota > Actinomycetes > Micromonosporales > Micromonosporaceae > Micromonospora > Micromonospora sp. SL1-18. The sequence continues at coordinate 27,944 of NZ_JBLROA010000064.1, forward strand.
ACCAGCCGCCGTACGCGACCAACCCGGAGGACTCCGACCTGTTCCGCAAGGACCTGCCGCGAGCGGCCGACGAGCTGGGCATAGACCTGGTCTTCTCCGGGCACGACCACGCCTACGGCCGGACCGACCCGCTGAAGGCGGGCGTGAAGACCGACGGCGGCACCGTGTACGTGGTGGCCGGGACGACCGGGCCCAAGCACTACTCGGCCGCGAATGACGGCACCTTCGCAGTGATGGACGACGGCCAGTTCGCCATGTACATCACCGTCGAGGTCACCGGAGGCAAGCTGTCGCTGACCGCGAAGCGGGCCGATGAGTCGATCATCGACGAGTACCGCCTCGTCAAGGACATCGACGCGCCCGTGATCACCGTGTCCGGTGTCGCTGACCACGGGGTCTACAACCACGCGGTGACCCCGGTGGTGAAGGTGACCGATGCCCACGCCGACACCACCACGGTGACGCTGAACGGACGCCCCTACGACGGTCGCCCAATTGAGGCGGACGGGGAATACGAGCTCAAGGTCGTCGCGGTTGACAAGGCGGGGAACCGATCGGAGTCGTCGGTGGCGTTCGTCGTGGATCGGACGGCGCCGGTCATCACGGTGAACGGCATCACCGACGGTCAGGTAATGAAGCTGAACCAGGCCGTGGCGGTGACGTGGAGCGCCGGTGACGCGACCTCTGGGGTCGCCGAGTCCCGAGGGGACGTGGCCAGTGGCGAACAGCTCGACACCACGACGCCGGGACTGCACACCGTTCGCTTCTGCGCCACCGACCGGGCCGGAAACACGGCAACAGTGACGATCAGCTACCGGGTCGAGTACGTGCTCGGCGAACTCGAGGGCCCGCTGAGCGACACAAGCGTCCCGTTCAACGCCGGCCGGGTGATCCCGGTGAAGTTCGTCCTGACCGATGCCGCCGGCAAGCCCGTGTTGGACGCCGCCCCGCGCGTCTTCATCGCACCCGTCACCGATGGGCAGGTGGGTCCTGAGGCGCCGGCAACCTCGGCGTCGGGCAACGATGCCAACCTCATGCGTCTGGCCGAGACCAGTGGCCTGTACGCGTACAACTGGAGCACGAAGGGGCTCGCCGCGGGCGACTACCGGGTCCGGATCGACCTGGGCGATGGGGCCGTGCACACGGTGACGGTGCGGCTGCAGTAGGGGACAGCTGGCCACCGCTGCCCCGATCGTCGGCAGCTCACTGCCACTCAGGGGGTCGTATGCCGCCGGGCTGGGACCGCGCGTCACCGCGCGTCCGAGCCCGGCGGCATACGACCGATGACGTAGGCATGGCAACACCCTGAAGGCCTCCGGGCCAGGGCTGGTTGCCCTCACAATCGGTGCGGCTGCCCCCGATCCGGGCGCGGCTGGAGCGAACTGGATGTGTCATCCAGGGCGGCGGCGCACTCCACTACGCAGAGCGGCCCTGCCGGGGTTGGACCGTCCGGTAGGTTTCGCAGGCCAGGTTGACGAGCTCGGTGAGGTGGGCGGGTGGGTCGTCCTTCCACCAGGCCAGCCAGACCGGTATCGGCTGGGCGTCGCGGACGGCGCGGTACGCCACGCCGGGTCTGGGGTTCTGGTTGGCGGTGGCCTCGGAGGTGATGCCGACGGCCTGGCCGGCGGCGATGAGGGTGAGCCACTCGTCGACGCCGTGGGTGGTGCGGATGGTCGTGGGCTCGGCGCCCGGCGGAAACAGGGCGGTTGTGGTGGTGCCGGTCCGGCTGTCGATGGCGACGGTGTACCTGGCCAGGTCGGCGGTGCGTACTGATCGTCGTCGGGCCAGGGGGTTGTCGGTGGCCACGGCGGCGTAGCGGGCCTCCACGCCGAGCAGTGCGGTGTCGAAGCGGGGATCGTCCAGGTGTCGGCGGATTACGGCGACATCGGCGGTGCCTTCGCTGAGCCCGGCGGTCGGGGTGTTGGACTGGACGAACACCAGCGGCACCTGGGGGTGGGCGGCGGCGAAGGTCTTCTGCAGTCGTCTGGTGTGTTTGCCCAGCGCCGCCCAGGCGTAGCCGACGCGCAGCTCGGTGCGGGATTCCTCGACGATCCTTTGCAGGTGGGCGACCTCGTCGAGCACCCGGCGCGCGGCGGCGACGACGCGGGTGCCGGTAGGGGTGAGCGAGACGTGGCGGGTGGTTCGCTGGAGCAGGCGAGCGCCGAGCATCGCCTCCAGGGCGCTGACGGAACGCGAGACCGCCGCTTGGGAGACCCCCAGGACAGCCGCCGCGTCGGTGAAGGTGCCGGCGTCGACCACCGCGACGAGCGTACGGAGCTGACGCAGCTGCACATCCATACGCCAAGCGTATAACTTCGGCGGCTAGTGCATTTCTCGTATCAGTCGACGCGGTCGACACTGCCTTCATGACCGTGAAGACGGCAGGTGAAGTTACTGCTCAGGGCCTCCGCCAACCGGCCGGCGCAGGCCGTGGGGCGCTGCTGCACGGGATCGCCACGATGACCGGCAGCGCGGCGAGCAGCCAGGTCGGGGCGGCCCTCGGGGCGCACGCATTCGCCATCCTCGGGCCCGCCGGGGTTGTCGCCGTGCGGCAGTTCGTCGCGGCGGCGGTGCTGCTACCGACCGTACGCCCGAACCTGCGTCGATTCACCTGGGCACAATGGTGGCCGACCCTGCTGCTCGGGCTGGTCTTCGCCACGATGAACCTCAGCCTCTACACCGCGATCGACCGGATCGGGCTCGGCCTGGCCGTCACCCTGGAGTTCCTCGGCCCGCTCGCCGTCGCCCTGGCCGGCTCCCGAACCCGGCTCGACCTGCTCTGCGCGGCGGGCGCCTGTGTCGGCGTGTACGTCCTGGTCCTACCGGGCCCGGCCAGCGACTACCTCGGAGTAGGGCTCGGCCTGCTCGCAGCCGGATGTTGGGCGGCGTACATCCTGCTCAACCGGCTCGTCGGGACCCGCCTGCCGGGGTTGCAGGCACCCGCGGCGGCAACCCTGGTGTCTGCGCTGCTCTACCTGCCGGTCGCGGCCACCCTGCTCGCGCAGGGACGACTGGCTGGCACCGCGATCCTCTACGCCATCGGTGCGGGCATCCTCAGCTCGATAGTGCCCTACGCCGCCGACCTGGTCGCGCTGCGTACCGTGCCGGCCCGCTTCTTCGGCGTGTTCATGAGCCTCCATCCGGTACTGGCCGCGCTCGCCGGCCTCGTCCTCCTCGGCCAGGTCCTGAAACCGCACGAGTGGCTCGGCATCGCCATCGTCGTGGTGACCAACGCCCTGGCCGTCCAGGCCGCCTCGGCAGCCGAGGCACGGCACGGCGCGACGACTCGTGCCCGGACCGGTCGGGAGGACCACGCCGGCAACCGCGACTGAACAGCCCGGATGGCGGTCTGCTCGGCTTGCCCGGGTCCGTCGTAGGCGGGATGGCCCACCGCAACCGCCTACGGGCCGTGACCCGCCAACGGAGCCCGGCCATCCTGGAGTCGGAGCGCCCCCGCCGGAGGGCGCAGTAACCGCAACCCGCGACCGTCGCCAGCTCGCCGACGCGGCCGACGTCCGCCCCCTACGACGCGCGGGCTCGTGGCCGCGCGGCCCGGCCGGCTGCGCCTGGTCGTCGAGGGAAGCTGCGGCCCCGGCTGCCCCCGCCGGCAGTGGCGAGCCAACTGTGCACGACGAGTCCGCGACAAGACGCGGGTTGGGCCCGCCATCGAGCAGCGAGCCCAACCCCTTGTGCACAACTATGCGGCTAACCCCGCCTGACCAATGCGGTCGCCAGCGCGGTCGCTCCAGAGATCCCGTTGTGTTATGAAGATCTTACGGAGCGCAGGTCACCCGGGCCGCTGCCCAGTCCGCGTGGTCGCTGTTGTTGCCGTCGCCGGCCTCGGTGACCACGAGCCGGACGAAGGACGCGCCGCTGATGTCGGCGGTGAGCGTCTTCGCCGGGTCCTGCCAGGTCAGCACGCCGCTGTCGGCGACCTTCGTCGAGTCGGCCCAGACTTCGAAGGTGACCGAGGCGGCCTTGCTGCCACGCTTCTCGTCGTCGATGCCCACGTCGGCGACCAGGCTCGTGCACCGGCCGGCGGCGAGGTACAGGATGTCGCTCGGCGCGTGTACGCCAAGGCCCTTGGCGTACTGCACACCACCGATCGATATGGTGCGGCCGTCGCGGGCAGCTTGCTCCCCATTGGACATGTCGCGTTCCACCGGACCCCAGCCGTTGTTGGCTTCCAGCCATCGCGCGTCGCTGAGAAAACCGGTGGCGAGGGGCGGCGTGGCAGAGACAACCAGCCGCACCCGGCCGCCTATGCCGTACTGCTTCCCATGCGAGTAGTAGGAGCCGCTCACCTCCAGCTCGTACGTTCCGGGGGCGGCGTCCGCGGGCGGGGTCACCTGCCAGGTGCCGCCGGCGCTAGCGCCGCTGAGCAGTACGGGTTCGGTATGTGGGGCGATCGGCGCGACGGTCCAGTCAGCCAGGTTTGCTGTGCCGCTCACCACGATCCGGTCGAGGTCCGGCCCGTACGCGGTGTCGTTGGAGAACCGGATCGTGTTCGCGCCTGCGGCGAGTGGCACGTCGAGCGTGACCGCCACCGGACTGGAGAAGCTGGTCCCGGTCACCGGCACCTCCACGCTGGCGCCGTCGTTGACGCTCACGAAGAGCGATCGCGTGCCGCTCACCGCGGCGTAGATGGTCAGCCGGTAGGTGCCGGCAGCGGTTGCGGTGACTCCGTTGACGCGTACCCAGTTGTTCGGGCCGTTGCCGATGAAGCCCACCTTCTCCCCGCCTGAGCAGCCTGAGCACGAGCTGCGCCGGGCCCCGCCGGACAGCGTGTTGCCGGTCGCCTCACCTTCGTACGAGACCCCTTCGTAGGAGGTCGGCCCGGTGACCTGCACTGCCGCCTGCTGCGCCGGGAGCCGGCCATGGTTGGTCAGCTCGGCGGTCACCTCGGCCGGCCGGCCGGGCACGATGTACTGGCCGGCCGACCCCTGCCCGGGGCCGTTCGCCTTCGCCTCGAAGCTGGTGGTGGGCGGGTAGGTGCCCCAGTCCGGGTCGGTGCTCACGCGGTACATGACGGTGCCGTGCGCCGGGACGTGAGCGGCGACCTCCCCCGCCGACTCGGTGCTCGTGTGCTGCCACAGATCACGTAGCACGTAGCCTTGCCGTTGCGGCAGGCCGAGTTCCGCCGCGGTGACGCCGATCCGCGCACCGTACGGGTTCTCGTTGAACAGCGCGACAGCTACGTCGCCGTTCGCCAGCGGCTTGGCAAAGGTCCAGAGGCCATCCTTGTTGGACAGTACCCGGGCCTGCACTCCCAACCGGTCCTGGTTCACCGCGATCACGTCGCGGTTGAGCAGGATGTCGTATGTCGCCTGGCTCGCGTTGCGCAGGTCCGCCCCGATCAGCAGCGGCGCGGCCATGATGGACCAGAGGCTGAAATGTGACCGGTACTCGGTATCGGTCATCCCGCCGTTGCCGACCTCGAGCATGTCCGGGTCGTTCCAGTGCCCGGGCCCGGCGAACTCGGCGAGCGGGGCGTTCTTCTTCATGATCGAGAGCATCGAGCTCCAGTTGTCGCTGATGTCACCGGTGGTACGCCAGAGGTGGCCCATGTCGGCGCCCCACCGCCAGGGCTGGTTCTGGCCCCATTCGCAGATGCTGAAGACGATCGGCCGGCCGGTCTTCTTCAGCGCGTCGCGCATCTTGGTGTACCGCTCGATCGCCGGCACACCCTGGTTGTTGCAGTTGTCGTACTTCAGGTAGTCCACGCCCCAGTCGGCGAACGTCTGCGCGTCGGTGTCCTCGTGACCCAGCCCGCCCGGGAAGCCCAGCGTGTTGCAGGTCTTGGTGCCAGCGCTGGTGTAGATGCCGAACTTGAGGCCCTTGCCGTGTACGTAGTCCGCCAGCCACTCGATGCCGTGCGGGAACCTGGCGGGATCCGGCACCAGCCGCTGGGTGGCCGGGTCCCTGGTCTGCAGGGCCCAGCAGTCGTCGAGGTTGACGTACTGGTAGCCGGCGTCCTTGAGCCCCTTGGCCACGAACAGGTCGGCGATACCCATGACCATCTGCTCGTTGAACGTGTTGCTGCAGTGCGTGGTGTTCCAGTTGTTGAAGCCCATCGGCGGAGTGAGGGCCAACCCGTCGTCGAGGGCGTACGCCGGGCGCGGCGCGATGCTCTCGGCCGCGACGGTGACCGTGGTGGCGGCTGCCGCGACGACCAACGCGGCGAAGGTGGTTAGCAGCCGTCCTGGGAGTGCACGCATGACAGTCTCCTGTCTTCCATGACCAGGTAGCGATGTGCGATTGCGATCGGTCACCGTAACTAGGGCTGTTCAGTAGTGTCAATATCTGGGTGGGTGTGTTGGTTTCAGTGGCGGGCACATGTCTGATTCGGCGGATTGCGTGAGCGGCGACATTTTCGACATCGATGACGGCCAGCCACGCCACCCCCACGACGCAGTCCCCTCGCTGAATTAGCAGTGGGGCAGGAGCCGGCGCCGTTCGGGGGTGAGGTACGGCGGCCGGTCCAGCGCGCACAGCTCGGACCGGGCGGCGCGTTGGATCTGGCACCAGCGCTGGAACACCGCTCGACCCAGGTGGCGGCGGAGTGGACGTTCGAGTCGCGGTACGTCGCGGAGAGCACGATTCTGCCGTTGCTCGCCGTCCGGTTCGACCCGCGGCTCGACGGTCGCGGGCAGCTGCCGGCCGGCCAGGCCGTCCCGCTTCCGATCCGGGCCGATGGTACGGCGAGCACCGCTCGTGTCCGCGAACTGTCCGTCGAGGTCTCCTTCGACGACGGCGCGACCTGGCAGCGGGTGCCGGTGGCGGACGGCGTCGCCACGGTACGGCACCCGATTCGGCCGAGAGTTTCGTGTCGCTGCGGGCGCGTCCGCCGAGGATGTGCACGGCAACGCCGTCAAGGAGACGATCATTCATACCTACCGTCCACGGGTCCGGCCGCCGCGCCGGCCGGACCCGTGCTGGCGGGGTCTCCTTCCATGGCCGGTGAATCGCCTGCTGCGCCGACTCGGCGGTCGAGCGTCTTGTGGCCCTGCTTTCCGTTGCATGAGCAAAACCTGCGCGTGGCGCAGCGAGACTTGTTGATGTCTTGATAGAAAGAATCTAGGTTCGGGCGAGCACTTGCCATGTAGCGCCCCCGGGAGGCGTGGAAGACCTCGCGGGGAACGAGAGGCCGATGCAGACGGAGAGTTGGCGAGCGAGAACCGGCAGCGCCGCCTCCATCGGTGAGACGACAAGGAGGTTCAGCGTGGGTAGCAGGAACCGTTTCCTCGCGGGTACGGCGGTCCTCGCCGCTGCGATCATGAGCGGGGGTTTCGCGGCAGCGCCGGCCACCGCATCGCAGTCGTCGTGCGTCGCGCAGGACAGCCGGGCGACCGTCCGCTTCCTCGACTATGACACCGGCGTGGCGAACCGGATTGTCGACAGTGGCTGTTCGATCAACGACCTGATCGACGACGAGAGTGCCTGGGCCAACCACGGTGGGTTCGTGGCACACGTGGCGCACGCCGCCCGGGATCTGGTCGATGCCGACGTGATCACCGCCAAGGAGGCCGCCGCGCTGACCGAAGCCGCGGCGCACTCCGAGGTGGGGAAGACGACCAGCTATGTCCATCTGTTCGACGGGACGGCCGAGTCGTACGCGAACTGGGGCTACGTCGGCGGCCGCGGGTTCGCCCTGCGCGGCGACGGGTCGATGGTGACGACCAACTCGCCCACCGGCGGCGGGCTCGGCATGCTCTGGTACCAGGCCGCCCAGTTCGGCAACTTCTCCCTGCGTCTGCAGTTCCGCGACGAGCGGGGTGGAGACGCGAACGCGCGGTCGAACAGCGGCGTCTTCGTGCGGTTCCCCGGCGTCGATCCGGCCGCCAACCCCCAGTGCAACACGACCGATCCGGCATGGGTTGCCGTGAACTGCGGCCACGAGATCCAGATCAACGACTCGCCGGAGGTCGGCAGCAACGACCCGCGGAAGACCGGATCCGTGTACGGCTTTTCCGACCTGAACCTCGCCCAGGCCCGCCCGGGGGACAAGTGGGTCTGGAACGACCTCGAGATCCGGGTGGTCGGCCAGCACTACACCGTGATCCGCAACGGCGTGGTGATCAACGAGTTCGACAACGTGCCCGGCTTGCCGTTCCCGGGCCGTCCGACCGACCCGGGCACCAGCGGACGGCAGTACGCGCAGGGCTACATCGGCCTGCAGAACCACGACGGTGGCTCGGTCACCGCCTTCCGCAACGTACGGGTGCGGGACCTCGGCTGATCCTGGCCGGTTGCCGGCTTCGTGGCTGCGGTGATCCGCCCGGCCCATCCCGCCCGGCGGATCACCGCGCCACGCGTCGGGAGGGGGCCGACCAACTGCTGCGGGCAAGCCCGAGCGCGACCCGTCAGCGACACCGGCGGGCGTGGAGCCGGGCGGCCTGGCGCGTCAGGTGGTCGCGCTCGGCGAGGTTGGGGGCCTTGTGGGCCGCGTCGGTGTACAGCCGTGCCGCT
>NZ_JBLROA010000065.1:0-35397 GCF_047921505.1 Micromonospora sp. SL1-18
GACCGGGACGCCGGACCGGGACGCCGGGCCGGGACGCCGGGCCGGGACGCCGGGCCGGGACGCCGGGCCGGGACAGGCCGCAGCACGCCGAACCGGGACGTCGGGTCGTGGCGCCGGGCCGCATGACGTGATTCGCGCCGCGCCACGGCGATACCCGACCAGCGTCGTTACACCCTCTGTCAGGGCCCGTTAGACCCTTCGTGAGGGTATGTGCCGGTTGGGGCGGGTTCGCGGCGTACCGGCCGGGGCGGCGGGTACTGCCAACGGTGCTGACCACGCTCGCCATGCTGGCCGGCGTCGGGTACCGGCTGTGGCTGCTGCGGCACGACGTGCCGCCGACCAACAGCGACGAGGCCACCATGGGGCTGGCCGCGCTGCACATCGCGCAGGGGCGGCACCTGCCGATCTGGTTCTACGGCCAGGCGTACATGGGGACACTGGAGGCGTACCTGGCCGCCCCGCTGTTCGCCGTGACCGGGCCGTCGCTGCTCGCACTGCGGCTGCCCACCCTCGGGCTGTACGCGCTGTTCCTCGCCCTGTCCTGGCGGCTCACCCGCCGGCTCGGCGGAGGTCCCTGGTTCGCCCTGCTGGTCGTCGGCTTCCTCGCGCTCGGCGCGGACCGGGTCGTGAAGAACCAACTCATCGCCGGGGGCGGCTACCCCGAGCTGAACCCGGCCGGGGTGGCGCTCGCCCTGCTCACCGTGGGGCTGTGCGCCGGCGGGCCGGGAGCGCGGCTGCCCCGCTGGGCGGCCTGGGGGCTGATCGCCGGCCTGATGGTCTGGGTCGACCCGCTGCTGCTGCCGTACCTCCTCGGGACCGGCGCGGTGCTGGTGGCCCGGCGGCGGCGGGAGCTGGCCGGCCGGGCGGGCGTGGTGGTGACGGGCGCCCTGCTGCTCGGCGCGGCGCCGTTGCTGCTGGACAGCCTCCGGCACGGCCGCACCCCGCTCGCCGCGGTCCTGGCCGCCGGCCACGGGAACGCGGCGGCCAGCTGGGGCGACCAGCTGTACGGCGGCCTGGTGCTCGGGCCGCCGCTGGGCATGGGCTTCTGCTCGCCGAGCCACTGCGCCGCCTGGCAGCTCTGGTGGGCCCTCGCGTTCCCGGTCCTGCTGCTCCTCGCCGCGCTGTCCGCCTGGCGCACCCTCCGCGCGCCGGCACCGCCCACGCCCGCCGCGGATCTTGGAGACCTGCCGTTCGGACGGAACGGTAACTCTCCAAGATCCGGGCAGCGCCCGGACGAGGACGACCGGCGGGTGTCGGCGACGGTGCGGTTGGCGCTGCTGGCCGGGGCGGCGGCGGTGCTGGCGGCGTACGCGGTGAGCGACGCGGCCGGGCAGACACCGGTGGACAGCGCCCGCTACCTGTCCTGCCTGTCGGTGGCCACGCCCGCCCTGCTCTGGCCGCTGTGGCACGCCGCGCGGCGGGCCTTCCCGCCAGCTCCGCTCCAGGGCAGGCGGTTGGTGACGGCGGCGCGCAGCGCCGCGCCGGCCGGCAGGGCCGGCGAGGTAGTGGTGTCCGGGTCCGTCGCACACCGCCAGCTCGCCGACGTGGAGTTGATCAGCACCGAGCGAGCGGCCGCACCGAGGTCGGCCGGCTACCCGGCAGAGCAGGCGGGGGGTGGCCGGCCCACCGACCACGGGCGTCCCGCTCGGGCAAACGGTGTCCGTGCCGTCGGCGGCAGGCCGGCCGTCAGCGGTAGGCCGGCCGTCAGCGGCGCTCGGCTGGTCGGCGTGGCGGCGGTCGCCGTACTCGCCGCCACGCTCGGCACGGCCGCGGTGGCGACCGTCGCCGCCGCCCGCACCGCGCCGGCCACCCAGGCCGAGGCCGAGCGGCACCGGGCGCTCGTCGACACTCTCGGCGGGCTGGGCGTACGGCACGTGCACGGCGGCTACTGGACCTGCAACCGGCTCACCTTCGCCACCGGCGAGGACGTGGTCTGCGCGGTGGTCGACGACAAGCTGCGCCCCGGCCTCGACCGGCTGCCGGCGTACCGGCGGGCGGTGACGGCCGATCCCGGCGCGGCCTGGGTGGCACCGGCCGGCTCGCCGCTGGCCGCCCGGCTGGACCACCGGCTCGGCCCCGGCTCGGGCGGCCTCGACGTGGTCACCGTCGCCGGCTGGCGGATCTACCTCCCCCGCCCCTGAGCGCCGGGGCCGTCGGGAGGACGCCGGGGGCCGGCGCCGGCGCAGGGTGTTCAGCCGCGCGCCGGAGGGCCGGCCGCGGATCAACGCGACGCGGAGCGACCATTAGACTCTGGGGCATGGCAAATCCCCAGGAGAAGGTCTCGTTCGGCCAGCGGCTGAAGCAGATCGGGATGGTGTTCCGGTTCACCGCCAAGCAGGACCGGTGGTTCGCGCCGCTGGCCGCGGCCGCGGTGCTGATCCCGCTCGCGCTCACCGTGGTCGCGGTCATTCTCGTGGGTTGGATCTGGCTGCCGATCGGCATCCTGTTCGCCCTGCTCGCCCTGCTGATCGTGCTCAACCTGCGGTCCAACAAGGCGATGATGAACGCCGCCGAGGGGCAGCCCGGCGCGGCGGCGCAGATCATGGAGAGCATGCGCGGCGACTGGCGGGTCACCCCGGCCGTCAGCTCCACCACCCAGATGGACATGGTGCACCTGGTGATCGGCCGCCCCGGCGTGATCCTGCTGGCCGAGGGGAACCCGCAGCGCGTGCGCGGCCTGCTCGGCCAGGAGAAGCGCCGGCTGGCCAAGGTGATCGGCTCCGCTCCGCTGCACGACTACGTGATCGGCCAGGGCGAGGACGAACTGTCGATCCGCAAGCTGCGGATGACCCTGATGCGGCTGCCCCGCGCCCTCTCCCCCAAGGACGTCAACGCCCTCGACAAGCGGATGAAGGCGCTCACCGCCCGCCCGCAGATGCCCAAGGGCGCGATCCCGAAGAACATGCGCCCCCCGCGGGGCGCCTTCCGCCAGACCCGGGGCCGCTGACCCCCGTCGTACGCGTGCAGGAGCCGGGCTCGTCTTCGACGGGCCCGGCTTTCTCGTGTCCCGGTAAACCTCGCACCACCGGCCGTCGTCTGTACCCGCGATGAAAGACGACGATGCCCCGGCACCGACGGACTCGTTCGACGAGTTCGTCCGTAGCCGTTCGGCCGCCCTGCTGCGCTCGGCGTACCTGCTGACCACGGACCGGCATGCCGCGGAGGACCTGCTCCAGGAAGTCCTGGAACGGCTGTACGCGAAGTGGTGGCGAGCCCGCGCGGCGCCGGACACCTACGCCAGAAAGATCCTTGTGAACCGCGCCATCGACCGTTGGCGGCTGCGGGGCCGACGGCCAGAGGCGACGCTGACCGACGCGGCCAGCCCGCTGGCCGCCGACCACGCCGATGACGTGGCCACTCGGCAGGTGGTGCTCAGGGCGCTGCGTGCCCTGCCGCCCCGGCAGCGTGCGGCCGTCGTGCTGCGCTACCTCGACGACCTCTCCGAAGCCGAGACCGCCCAGATCATGGGCTGCTCGATCGGCGCGGTGAAGAGCCACACGGCGCGGGGCCTCACCCGGTTGCGGGAACTGGCCGACCTCGGGCCCGTCGAACGCGACGCGCTGCCCGCCGGCGCCCGCACCTCTCCCATGATCCGGAGGATTCGATGACGTACGACCTGGACACCGACCCGGTACGACGGGCCTTGACGGTGACCGCGGACGAGGTACACCCACCGGCCGATCTGGTGGACCGGGCCCGGCGGGGTGGCCGGCGCCGGGTCCGCCGGCACCGCGCCCTGACGGGTGCGCTCGCCGTACTGCTGCTGGCCGGCCTGGCCGGAGCCGTCCAGCTGGGCCGTGCTCCCTCGCCGGCCCAGGTGGCCGACGTTCCGGAACTCCTGCTCGATCAGCCGACCCGGGGCGACCTGGCCCACGACCGCGCCTACCTCGACCGGGTGGTCGCCACCTACCAACGGACCCGCGACGACACCTTGGGACTGCTGCGCGCGCCCGTCGGGCAACCGCGCGTGACGTGGGCGGGAACCACCCCGGCCGGCCCGGCCGCCGCCGTGGTGCAGCGGATGCAGGATGACGGTGGCAAGTTGTCCGTGTTCATCCGGTTCATCGGTACGGACGGCGCCGGCAGGCCGGAGCCGGTCGGCGCGGACGTCTTGACGACCGATTTTGGCAGCTGGGCGTTCCTGGCCGGTCCGGACCGGTCCGTGCTCGTGGTGCTGGACGTCGGCGACGACGTGGAGTGGTCCAGCGAGCGGACCTATCTCGCCGACCGGGTCACCCGCACCGACTGGAAACCGGTGACGTTCTCCGACGGGGCCGGCGTGGTCAAGGTGCCACCGCAACGCGACCGGTACAGCGTGGCGATCCGCGACGGTTCGGGGACATACCTGAAGATCGGAAACCTGACCGACCCCAGGGTGATACCGAACGATCCCGGCCTCGGCTGGCGTACCCCAGCGGGGGGCGGTTGGCCGGCAGACAGACCGGCCCTCTTCCCGGTCGCCCCGCACGGTGCCGGGCTGGACCTGGAGGAAACCGTGCCGATGCTCCTCGGCAAGGGCAACAACGACGGGGACATGATCCCGACCACGGGATTTGACTGGAGGGCGTACGGCCGCACCGGGCGGGGCGAGTTGTTCGTCGCCGCCGACGTACGCTTCGGCGGCGACCCCACCCGCACGGTCGTCTACATCGAGCCGCTGGACTCGACCCACCCGCGGTTCGGACCGGTCATCTCGGTGTACAGCGACGAGGTGGACCCGAAGGCGCCGCTGCCGGTGGCGGTACGACTGCCGGACGAGCGGGGCTGGCTGGTGGCCCGCAAGGACGCCACGCTGAGCTACCTGGACGAGCATGGCCGATGGCGGCCCGCAGGCCGGCACGCCGCACTGGTCCCCGCCACCACCACCCGGGTACGGGTGGACGACACCGAGGTCCCGCTCGGCTGACCGACGTCCGCCGGCATCCGTCCCGCCCGGGGAGGGCGGATGCCGCGCCGGGCGGGTCAGGAGCCGGCGCGGGCGGGACGGGGGGCGTCGGCGATGACCGCGCCGGTGAGTCGGTCGTGCAGGCCGCGACGGTGCCCGTCCATGAGCAGGGCGGGTACGACGAGAGCCAGCAGCACGCCGCGGAGCAGGGCCCGGACCAGTCCGATCCGGCCGCCGTCCGACCAGGCCAGGCAGCGGATCTTCGTGACGTACATGCCTGGGGTCTGGGCGAAGAGGCCGAGGAAGAAGGCGTACTCCAGGATCAGCACCAGGACCGGGGCCCAGGGGTGTTGGGCCGGACCACCGAAGAAGTTGGAGATCAGGAGGCAGAGCACCCAGTCGATGATCAGCGCGCCGAAGCGGCGGCCGAGGCTGGGGGGCGTGAAGGTGGGATCCGTGGCGGGCGGCACCGGCACGGTGGCGGTAGTGGTCACAGCGGTCAAGGGTAGTCGCGGCCGCGCCGGGGCCGTTGACACCGTGGTGGGCAGGGGTGCCGGTCACTGCCCGGGTACGCCGGTTCGGCACCCGTCGAGGAATCGGACGAAAGCCTCAGCCAGCGCCACCCGTCACCGGAAGTACCGCCGGAGGGGCGGTTGGCGGTGGCTTGAGCGGGGTAGATGACGCTCCGGGCGGGACGTAACACGGCGGAAACAGAGGAGATACGGCCGGGCAACCCCACCGCAATACCGTCGCCAGGAGTCAGCCACCGGAGTGAGCCTGCCAGGAGGACACGTGTTCGCCAATCCCGAGGAACTCCTGCGATACCTCAAGAACGAGGACGTGAAGTTCGTCGACGTACGTTTCTGTGACCTGCCCGGCGTGATGCAGCACTTCAACCTGCCGGCCGAGTCCTTCGACGACAGCGTCTTCACCGACGGCCTCGCGTTCGACGGTTCGTCGATCCGCGGCTTCCAGGCGATCCACGAATCGGACATGCTCCTGCTCCCGGACGTCGCGACCGCCTTCATCGACCCGTTCCGCGCGGAGAAGACCCTCGCGCTCAACTTCTTCATCCACGACCCGTTCACCCGGGAGGCCTACTCCCGTGACCCGCGGAACGTGGCGAAGAAGGCCGAGGCGTACCTGACCGCGAGCGGCATCGCCGACACCGCGTACTTCGGCGCGGAGGCGGAGTTCTACATCTTCGACTCCATCCGCCACGAGACGTCCGCGCACCGGTCGTTCTACTACATCGACTCGATCGAGGGCGCCTGGAACACCGGCCGCGAGGAGGAGGGCGGCAACCGCGGCTACAAGACCGCGTACAAGGGTGGTTACTTCCCGGTGCCGCCGGTCGACCACTTCGCCGACCTGCGCGACAAGATCGTCCGCCGGCTGATGGACCAGGGCTTCACCGTGGAGCGCTCGCACCACGAGGTCGGCACCGCCGGCCAGTCGGAGATCAACTACCGGTTCTCCACCCTGCTGCACGCCGCCGACCAGATGCAGCTCTTCAAGTACATCGTGAAGAACGAGGTCTGGGCCGACGGCCGAACCGCGACCTTCATGCCCAAGCCGCTCTTCGGCGACAACGGCTCCGGTATGCACACCCACCAGAGCCTCTGGCTGGGCGGCGAGCCGCTGTTCTACGACGAGACCGGGTACGCCGGCCTGTCCGACACCGCCCGCTGGTACATCGGCGGCCTGCTGCACCACGCGCCGTCGCTGCTGGCCTTCACCAACCCGACGGTCAACTCGTTCCGTCGCCTGGTGCCGGGCTTCGAGGCGCCGGTCAACCTGGTCTACTCGCAGCGCAACCGCTCCGCCTGCACCCGTATCCCGGTCACCGGCAGCAACGCCAAGGCCAAGCGGGTCGAGTTCCGGGTGCCGGACCCGTCCAGCAACCCGTACCTCGCCTTCTCGGCGATGCTGATGGCCGGCCTGGACGGCATCAAGAACAAGATCGAGCCGCCGGCGCCGATCGACAAGGACCTGTACGACCTGCCGCCGGAGGAGTGGGGCGACGTCAAGCAGGTCCCGGGCTCGCTGCCGGAGGTGCTCGACGCGCTCGAGGCCGACCACGACTACCTGCTCGACGGCGGCGTGTTCACGCCGGACCTGATCTCCACCTGGGTGGGCTGGAAGCGGACCAACGAGGTCGACCCGGTGCGCCTGCGCCCGACCCCGCACGAGTTCGCCATGTACTTCGACTGCTAGCCGTGATCAAGCCGCTGACCTGCAACAACGCTAGGCAAACACCTCCCTAGTCCGCAGGGAGTCCGCACGGGCCACCAGGACCGCGTCAACCGCGGCCCTGGTGGCTTCGTCGGTGTCGGGAACAGGTGGCCGTACGAGGCTCACACCGGCCTGTAGGCCCAGCCGTGGGGCGATGGCGGCGACGGTGGGTGCGATGTGGGCGGCGTGGAAGCGGCGGCGTACGAACCGCCGCCGGTTCGCGGCGACCAGGGCGAGGGGGGCGTTTCATCGTCTGCGGGTCAGACGGCGACCTGTGCCGCAGCCGCGTTGACCTTCCGCACCTGCCCGGGCAGCGTGAACAGGTCCATCCACAGGCCGATGGCCAGCCAGCCGAGCGTCAGCGGCATCGACACGCCCCTGGCTGTCTTGCCGACGGACGGGGTGTTTGCCCACGGCAGACGGATGAATAAACGGCAGTCAACGCGCGCCAACGTGTGGGAAGAAATTCGCCATGTACTTCGACTGGTCAACTACCCGCCCGTGAACGGGCGGCTTGCGGGTCACCGTCCTCACTGGTTGTGAGGTAGGGCCGCGTGCGGGCGATTGACTGCGCCCCAGTCCTGCACACCGCGTTGGGCGATGTTCAGGGCCGCATTGTGGTCGGCGTGGGCAACGACCCCGCACGACCGACAGTGGAAGGTTTCCTGGTCCGGCCGATTCCGCTTGTCCCGGTGACCGCAGCCATGACAGGTCTGGGAGGTGTACCGAGGGTCGACCTGGACCAGCGGTACGCCTGCCCGACGTGCCTTGTAGGTCAGGATGTCACCGAGTTGGTGGAACGACCACGACGACAGCGTGACCCGTTGGGGCTTCCTCAGCCGGACCCGGTCGCGGATGCCGGTCAGCTTCTCGACGGCGATTCCGCGGCCGGTGCGTGCAGCCTCGGTCACGATGCGGTTGGCGATGGTGTGGTTGACGTTCGCGGCGTGCCGCGATTCCTTCTTCCGGCGTCGGGCCAACAGTCGCCGCGCGGACTTGGTGTTCTTGGCTTGCAGGCGTCGCCGCAACCGCTGCTGCCGACGCCGGTAGCCGTCGGAGTCGTAGGCGATGTTGGCGATGCCCATGTCCACACCGAGGAACCCGTCCGGGTCGTAGACGTCAGGCTCGGGCACCTCCACGGTGGCGTACAGGAACCACATGCCATCCCGGTGCACCAGGTCGGACTCGCCGATCGGCCGCTCGGCGACGGCCTTGAGTTGGTCGACCGAACCGGTGTAGGCAACTGCTTTGAGCCACCCGTCGATCGTCCAGATCGACACGGTGCGGCCGTCGGTCTGCCACGACAGCATCCGTGCGTCGTACGGCTGCGCCGCGTCCCACCGGAAGCTGACCGGGTTGGTTTCGGCTTTGCGTCGACGCCTACTGCCGGGCTTGCCGAGGTTACCAGCCGTGATGTTTGCCTTCAGCGTGGTGTAGGCGTCGGCGACCTTCTTGATGACGTGCTGCGCGGCCTGCGCGCCGAGCCGGTAGTCGGCCTTGATGCCATGGTAGGCGTGCCGCCGCAAGTCGTAGTTGCGGTAGCAGCCGAGGTCACGGGCCATTCGCGCCACGTCCGACGCTGCCGCGTTGCAGGCACGCAGCGTGGCATCCAGCGCCGCCGCCTGCTGCGGCGTTGGCAGCAACTTCACCTGCGCGACCAACTTCACCCGCGCATCATATCATTTGGCCTATGTCACCACGATGGACACCGGACCCCAATATCAGACGCGGCAGAAGCGTCGTCCACAACCTCAACGCACACTTGGTCTTCACCACCAGATATCGGCGCGGGGCACTCACCGACCCGATCCTCACCCACTGCCAGCAGATCATGGCCGATGTGTGCGCCGACTTCGGCGCGCAGCTTCGCGAGTTCAACGGCCAGGACGACCACGTCCACCTTCTGGTCCACTACCCGCCGAGTGTCGCCCTGTCGAAATTGGTCAACTCACTCAAAGGCGTATCAGCCCGATACCTGCGGCGGGAGTTCGCAGGACACCTGTCTCACTACCTATGCGGCACACACCTTTGGACGCCGTCATACTTCGCCGGATCGTGCGATGGCGCACCGCTGGCTGCGGTCCGAGAATACATCGAAAACCAGAAGCGTCCCGACCCGTGACGGCGTTCCTCCCGGCTCTGAACGGCCGGGGTTCCCGCCTTATTTACCGCTGAGTCTCGACAAACGGCCGGGCCGGCTCCGCGACAGCGGGGCCGGCCCGGCCGCATGTAACGGGCCCCGTAATACCTTCGCGTCCGATATATTGGATGGGTGCACACTCCCCTACGCGAACCCACCTATCTGATCCTCACCGCGCTGGCCGCGGAGCCGCTGCACGGCTACGGCATCATCGGCGAGGTCAGCGCCCTCTCCGACGGGCGCGTGGCCCTGCGTCCCGGCACGCTCTACGGCGCCCTGGACCGGCTGGTCGACGCCGGCCTGGTCGAGGTCGACCGGGAAGAGGTGGTGGACGGCCGGCTCCGCCGCTACTACCGCCTCTCCCCCACGGGCGACGCCACCCTCACCGCCGAGACCGAGCGGATGCGGCGCAACGTCGAGGCGGCCACCACCCGGCTGCGCCGTCGCGCCGCGAGCCGCGCCACCGCACACCTGGCGGGAGGGCTGGCATGACCGACCTGGAGCGTCGCTACCTGCGCCTGCTGCGCGCCTACCCCGCCGACTACCGCCGCCTGCGCGGGGCCGAGATCGTCGGGACGTACCTCGCCCTGGCCGGACCGGACCGGCGCTGGCCCTCGCCTGCGGACACCGCCGACCTAGTCCGGGGCGGCCTGCGCCAGCGGCTGCGGGCCTCCGGGGCCGCCGGCCTGGTTCCCGGCGTACGCCTCGCCGCCGTCCTCGCCTTCCTCACGGCAAGCGCCCTGGCGGCGGCCTGGACCGTGCTGGAACTACGCCCACCGGCACCCGAGTTCGGTCTACCGACGGCCGGCCCGTTCGACACCATCGCAATGGTGGCCTGGGTCGCCTGGCTGGCCGCCGCGGTGGGGCACACCCTCGCCCCATGGCGCTACGCGCGCCCCGTTCTCTGGCTCGCCGTGCTGCTCACCGCCCTGGTGCTGCCGGTCTCCGCGCTGACCGGCCTGCCCCGGCCACCGCTGCTCGTCCTGGCACCGCAGCTCGCATTGGGCGTGGTCGCGCTCGGGATGCCGGAGCGGCCGCCGCTCGCGGCCCGGATCGCCCTGCTCCCGGGAGGTGCCCTGGCCGGAGCCCTGGCTGCCCGTTGGCTCGCGGACGACCACCTTTTCGCCGACTACCGCAGCTTCGGGGCCATCGCCACCTCACTCGCCGCCGGCACGGTACTGCTGATCGCCATCCTGGTGCTGGCTGTCGACCTGACACGCCGGGGCGACTTTCGCGGCGGCTGGGCGCTCCTCTTCCTGACCACGCCCCTCGGGCTGCTGTCGCTGAGGGAGCTGACGGAAGGCGCTGCCGGCCGGAACCCGGACTGGGCCACGCTGAGCGCCACCACCCTGACCGTGAGCGTGGCCGGGCCGGCTCTCCTGATGCTCGCCGTGGCCGTCTCTACCCGGATGACGCAACTGCGCTCGGCACCGCCCTGCCCCAACTGCGGGTCTCCCCGCTGAGCGGCCGGTCACCCCGCTCTGGCCGACGGGGGCGGAGCGGGGTGACCACGACGCTCGCGGGCATGTCGGGCCAGGCCCGTCCGGACCGCCCGGACCATCACCGCCACGACCAGCGCGGTCATCAGGATCGCGCCCGGCGCCTTGGTGAACCGGGCCAGGCTGGCGCCGTCGGGCAGGGTGAGCACCGCGGCCACCGCGCAGGGCGCCACGAACCACACGGTCCGGGCCAACGACACGGTCGCGACCGCGAGCACCGCCAGCGGCCAGATCGCGTACCAGGGGTGGAAGACCGGGGCGAGCAGCACCGTGGCGCCCAACGCCAGGCCCGCCCCGGCCAGCGCCACCCGGGGCCGGGCCGCGGCCAGCCGGACCACCCGCTGCCGGACGTTGCCCAACCCGCGCAGCGCCGTCCAGGCCCGCCACCAGAGCACCACCAGCAGCACCGCGAGCACCGCCAGCGCGACCACCCGGACCACCGGTACGGCCTGCGGCTCCCGGCCGAACAGGGCACCCACGTAGTTGATCACGAAGCCCACCGCGGTCGGCGGCGAGGTCCACTGCTGTGACTCGCCGCTGTGGGCCAGGCCGCCCACCCAGCCCAGTCCCAGTCCCGTGGCCAGCGAGGTGACCAGCAGCGCCGCCGCCACTCCCCCGGCCAGCCAACCGGCGGCGCGGAGCAGGGCCCGCACGGTGTAGCGGCCGCGCACCGCGGCGAGCGCGGCGAACGGGAGCACCACCACCGCGAACGCCTTCACCGCCACCGCCAAGCCCAGCAGCACCCCGGCCACCAGCAGGGCCCACGGGTTACCCGGCCGGCGCACCAGCACCAGCAGGCCGAACAGGAGCAGCCCGAGTCCGACCGCGTCGTTGTGCGTGCCGGCCACCAGGTGCACCCCGACGAGCGGGCAGGCCAGCGCCAGCCAGGCCGCCCGCCGGGTCGGCACCCCGACCACGCGGGCCAGCCCGGGCAGGCAGAGCGCGGCCAGCAGCACACCGGCCACCGCGGCCACCCGCAGCAGCACGATCGTCCCGGTCAGGCCGCCCCCGAGCAGCACCGCCAGACCCGCCAGCAGGACGAAGACGGGCCCGTACGGCGCCGGGGTGTCCCGCCAGATCGGCGACACCGTGTCGGTCCAGGGGCAGCCGGCGGCGGCCACCCCGACCCGGTACGGATCGACGCCGTGCACCCAGGACCAGCCCTGGCAGGCGTACGAGTAGACGTCCCGGCTACCCATCGGCGGCGCGGCCAGCAGCGGCAGCACCCAGAGCCCGGCGGTCAGGTACGCCCACCGGGTCGACGGCGGGCCCCAGCGCAGCGACCACCAGGCGCCTACCAGCAGAACCGTGCCGGCCAGCCAGCAGCCGAGGACCGCCGGGCCGTGCGGGGCCCGCCAGATGTCGAGCAGGCTGCTGTTGGCGGGGGCGCCGGGCAGGGCCCCGCCCAGCCAGCCCGCGACGGACAGCAGCACGGCACCGGTGAGGCCGGCGTAGCGGGCGATGGCGGGAGCGACGGGCCGGACCGGCCCGTCGCGGTCACTCACCGGCGCTTTCTCCTCAGTTGACGGGGGCCGGCTGGCGGTCGGCACGAATCGACCGTACCAACCGAATCGCCACCACAATCACCAACAGCGTCATCAGCGGCGCGCCGGGCATCTTGGACCATCGGGGCAGACCGATGCCATCCGGCAGGATCAGGAACGAAGCGACGACGGCGACCACGAGGTACCACTGCTCCCGCAGCGCGGCGGTCGCGGCGAGGACGGTCAGCGGCCAGATCCAGTACCAGGGGTGCACCACGGGGGAGAGCGCCACGGTCAGGGCCAGCGCCAGCCCCGCGTGGTAGAGCGGATCCCGGTCCCGGGCCCGCCACCAGAGCCAGACCAGCAGCACGGCCAGCAGCACCACGGCGATCCCCCGGGTCACCGGGAGCGCGTCGATGTGCGCGCCGAACAGCGCCGCGAGGTACCCGACGGTCTGGCCGACCGCGGTCGGCGGGGAGGTCCAGGCGACCGCCGCCCCGCCCTGCGACAGGCCGCTGACCCAGCCGAAGTCAAGGCCGCCGCCGAAGGTCACCCCGGCCACGACGGCGACGGCGCCGCCGACCACCCACCCACCGTCGCGCACCAGCGTCCGGATCCGGTACGGCCCGACCATCGCCGCCAGCGCGCCGAACGGCACCACGACGAGGGCGGTCACCTTGATCGCCACGGCCACGCCGAGCAGCGCTCCGCCGAGCAGCAGCGGGCCGGGCCGACCCGGCCGGGAGGCCACCACGGCCAGCCCGGCGACCAGCGCCCCGACCATCAGGGCGTCGTTGTGCGGGCCGCCGATCAGGTGCATGGCGACCAGCGGGCAGGCCAGGGCCAACCACACCGCCCGCTCCGCCGGTACGCCGGCCCGCCGGGCGAGCACCGGGACGGCGTAGGCGGTGAGCGCCACGCCGGCCAGGCTGAGCAGGCGGAACAGCACGATGCTGGCGGTCAGCGAACCGGTCGCCTTGACCACCGCGCCGGCGAGCACCACGAAGAGCGGGCCGTACGGCGCCGGCGTGTCCCGCCAGATGTACGAGACGGTGTCCAGCCACGGGCAGGGCAGCGCCGACACCCCCTGCTCGTACGGGCTGATCCCGGCGGTGTAGCTGGCGCCCTGGCAGGCGTACGCGTACACGTCCCGACTGCCGAACGGCGGCGCGACCAGCATCGGCAGCAGCCACAGCCCGGCGGTCACCAACGCCCAGCGGACCGACGGCACCCGGTCGCGCAGCGCCCACCATGCCCGCACCAGCAGCGCGATGCCGACCAGCCAGCTACCGATGATCAACGGTCCGTGTGGGCCCTGCCAGATGCTGACGGGGGTGGGGCGCAGGTCGACGTGCGGGAACGCGCCACCGAGGAAGGCGGCCACGGCGAGCAGCACGGAGCCCGCCAGGCCGATCCAGCGCGAGAGGTGGTGAGACACGCCGCCATGCTGCCAGCCCGGTCGGTCGGGACCGACGGTGGGCACCGGACCAGGTGATGTGTTCAGCACTGGTTCGCCGGCGCGAGACTGCTGGTGACCGCGAATTCACCCGGGGCTCCCACCCGCACCTCGGTCCACCCGTCCGGCCCTGGCCGTAGGCACCCGTCCGCCCCGTGGAGGGACAGCCAGCGCGACCACCGTACGCGGACCGGCACGTTCCCGGCCCGGTCCGTGGTGAACCGCACCCGCGCCTGGTCGGCGGCCACCAGCCGGCCCGGCGCACCGACCAGCGGCGTCGGGTCGACCACGGCGTACAACCGCCAGTCGGCGTTCCGCCACACCTCGCGCAGGTAGGGCTGGCCGGCGAGGACCAGATCGGCCTCGGGCCGCCCCCACCGGTCCGGCGGGGCATCGGGAGCGACCGCGACATACTGGACCGCCTCCCGGCGGAGCCAGTCCGCGTAGGAGTCGGCGGTCGGCTCGCCCTCGTAGAAGAGGGCGTTGCGGTCGCTGTCCACCTGCCGTTCCCACCCCCGCGCCAACGGAACCGTCGGTGGCAGGTACGCCGACTCCCAGTGGTCGCGCAACGGCACCACCTCGACCCGGCCCACCGGCTGCCGTCGGGCCAACTCGTCGGCGAGCGGGCGGTGGAAGGCGGTGGCACTCTCCGCCGAGCCCGCGCGGGTCACGTCGCTGACCATCACCGGGTTCTGCCACCAGATGGTGGCGGCGAGCAGTCCGGCCAGCCACGGGCCGGACAGCCGGGCGTACCCGGCGAGCACCGGCAGCGCGAACAGCATCGGCAGCCGCAGCGCGTTGGAACCGATCGGGCTGGGCAGGTAGAAGGCGGCGAGCAGCAACAGCACGGTCAGCGCCGAGCCGATCCGCAGCGCCCGACACCGTCGGGGCACGACGGCGAACACCAGCACGGCCAGCGCCACGTTGATCCGCATCGACTCGGGCGAGTACGGCTGGGTGCCGCCGTTGCCGAACAGCACGGCCATCGGGGCGAGCGCGAGCGCTGGCGCGAGGCAGAGGACCAGGCTCTCGGCCAGGGGGCGGTCCACCCGCCAGCCGCCGGCCAGTGACCGTCCCGGGCCGTCGCCCCGGTGCAGCGCGGCCAGCAGCAACGCGGCACCGGCCAGGCCGGTGAAGAGCCCGGCGACCGGGCTGGCCCAGGTGGCGGCCGCACCGAGCAGGGCAGCCAGGGCCAGCCGCACCGGCCGACCCGGCCGCTCGGCGCCGACCGCGCAGAGGGCGAACAGGCCGAACGCGAGCCCCACTGCGAAGGTGATCCGGCCGCTGGCCAGGTTGCCGACCAGCACCGCCGCGCCGAGCACGCCGGCGAGCACCGGCCGGCGGGCCCGGTGCCGGACGAACAGCCAGCCCAGGGCGGCAGCGCCCAGCACGGCCGCGACGACACCCAGGGGCCGCACCCCGAGCCACGCGCCCAACCGAGCGGTGAACAGGCTGTAGCCGTACTGGTTCACCCCGCCGTACCAGCCGAGGTCGATCGGCGCACCGCCGTGGCGGGTGACGAACCCGGCCCGGGCGACCTGGGCGGCCAGGTCGGTACCCATCGGCGGGGCGAGCAGGAACGCCACCGAGAGCAGCAGCGCCACCGCGGGGGCGGGCGACCAGGCGGGCACCGACCGGCGGCCCGCGGGCACGGAAGCGGCCCGGGTCGGCCGGGTGAGCACGTCAGACACCGAGAACACGCTCCATCGCGGCGCGGGAGCGGCGGCCCGTGCGCAGGTAGTCGTCGAGGAACTCGCCCGGGTCGTCCCGGCCGAGCAGGCGCACCACCCCGGCCAGCTCCACCCCGTGCCGGGGCAGCTGGTCCCCGGCCCGGCCGCGGATCAGCATCAGCGCGTTACGGACCTGCGCCGCGAGGGTCCAGCCGGCGGCCATCTCCGCCGCGTCCTCAGGCTCCACCACGCCGGCGTCCCGGGCGGCGGCAAGGGCGTCGAGGGTACGCGTGCCGCGCAGCTCGGGCAGCCGGCCGGCGTGCCGGAGCTGCAGCAGCTGCACCGCCCACTCGACGTCGGCCAGGCCGCCCCGGCCCAGCTTGGTGTGGGTGGCCGGGTCGGCGCCCCGGGGTAGCCGCTCGGTCTCCACCCGGGCCTTGATCCGGCGGATCTCCACCACCTGCTCGCGGGTCAGCCCGTCGGCCGGGTACCGCACGGGGTCGATCATCGCCTCGAACTCGGCGCCCAGGTCGGCGTCCCCGCACACGAAGCGGGCCCGCAGCAGCGCCTGTGCCTCCCACACCTTCGACCAGCGGGCGTAGTACTGGGCGTACGCGGCGAGGCTGCGCACCAGCGGGCCCTGCCGGCCCTCAGGGCGCAGGTCGGCGTCGACCCCGAGCGGCGGGTCGGGGGCCGGCGCGGAGAGCAGCCGGCGCAACTCCTCGGCGATCGCGTGGGCCGCCGCGCCGGCCGCCCTCTCGTCCGCGCCCGCCGGCGGGTTGTAGACGAAGAGCACGTCGGCGTCGGAGAGGTAGTTGGACTCGTACCCGCCGAGCCGGCCCATGCCGATCAGCGCGAAGCGCAGCCCGGGCGGCGCCGGCTGGGCGGCCCGGGCGGCCCGCAGCGCGGCGGCCAGGGTGGCATCGGCCACGTCGGAGAGGGCGGTGCCGACGGCGGTGACGTCGGCGAGGCCGAGCGCGGCCCGACCGTCCGGCTCGGCGCGGGCCGAGGTGGGGGCGAGCGACCCGGCCCGGCTCAGCACGTCGGCGCAGGCGAGGCGGACCAGTTCCCGGCGGCGCAGGGCGCGGACCGCGCGGATGGCCTCGACCGGGTCGGCGTGCCGGGCCGCCGCGGCGGTGAAGCCCTCGCCGAGCACCTCGCGACCGCGGGGGGTCAGCTCGGCGTCCTCGGCGAGCAGCCGCAGCGCCTCCGGCTCGCGGGCCAGCAGGTCGGCGGCGTACCGGGAGGAGGAGAGCACCCGGGCCAGCCGGCGGGCGACCGGGCCGGAGTCCCGCAGCAGCCGCAGATACCAGGGCGTGCTGCCGAGCTTGTCCGAGACCTGCCGGTAACTGAGCAGTCCCCGGTCCGGCTCCGGCGCGTCGGCGAACTCGCTGAGCAGCACCGGCAGCAGGGTGCGCTGGATCGCGGCCGTCCGGCTCACCCCGCCGGTGAGGGCCTGGAGGTGGCGCAGCGCCCCGGCCGGGTCGGCGAAGCCGAGGATCTCCAGCCGGTGCCGGGCCGCCTCCGGGGTGAGCCGCAGCCCCTCGGCGGGCACCCGGGCCACCGACTCCAGCAGCGGCCGGTAGAGCAGCTTCGCGTGCAGCCGGCGTACCTCGGTGGCGTGGGTGACCCACTCGGCGCGGAACTCCTCGACGGCGCTGCGGCCGGGGGTGGCCGCGTGGCCGAGCGCGGCGGCCAGCCAGCGCAGCGCGGCCGGCTCGGTCGGCACGGTGTGGGTACGGCGCAGGCCCTGGAGCTGGAGCCGGTGCTCGACGCCGCGCAGGAACCGGTAGCCGCGCAGCAGCGCCTCGCCGTCGGCCCGGCCGACGTAGCCGCCGGCGACCAGGGCGCGCAGCGCGGGGATCGTCCCCGGTGCCCGCAGCGATTCGTCGCCCCGGCCGTGCACGAGCTGCAGCAGCTGGACCGCGAACTCGATGTCGCGCAGCCCGCCCGGACCGCGCTTGATCTCGCGTTCCTGCTCCTTCGGCGGGATGTTGTCGATGATCTTCCGGCGCATCGCGCGGACGTCCTCGACCGCCTCCGGCCGTTCCGCGGCGGTCCACACCAGTGGCGCGAGCGCCTCGATCCACTCCCGCGCGAGATCCAGGTCACCCGCCGCCGGCCGGGCCTTGAGCAGCGCCTGGAACTCCCAGGTGCGGGCCCAGCGGCCGTAGTAGGCCAGGTGGCTGGCGAGGGTACGCACCAGCGGCCCCCGGCTGCCCTCGGGCCGCAGCGCGGCGTCGACCGGCCAGGCGACCAGCCCGCAGACCTGGATCAGCCGGGTGGCGACCAGGGTCGCGGCGGACAGGTCGTCGTCGGCGGCGGCGACGAAGATGACGTCGACGTCGGAGACGTAGTTCAGCTCCTCGCCGCCGCACTTGCCCATCGCCACCACGGCCAGCCGGGGCCGGGGTGTGCCCTCCGGCAGCTCGTCGACGGCGAGTTCGTACGCGGCGGCCAGGGTGGCGTCGGCGAGCCCGGAGAGCGCCGCCATGGTCTGCTCCAGCCCGCGCCCGCCGGTCAGGTCCGCCGCCGCGATCGGCAGCAGCGCCAGCCGGTACGCCTGCCGCAGCACCGAGACCGGGCCGGCGACGGGGGTCAGCCGGGCGGCGGCGGCCAGGTCCAGCCGGCCGTCGGCCGAGGGCGCGAGCCCGTCCGGATCGGTGGCCAGCACCACCCACTGGCCGGGGTTGGCCACCAGGTGGTCGCCGAGCGCCGCGGACGCACCGAGCACCGCGACCAGGCGCCGGCGCAGCCCCGGGTCGGCGGCCAGGGCGTCCAGCACCGCCGGCTGGTCCGCCGTACGGCGTTCCGCCTCGACCAGGCGGTGCAGCTGGCGCAGCGCCAGGTCCGGGTCGGCGGCCCGGGACAGGGCGGCCAGCAGCTCGCCGGCCCGCTCGTCGGTGGGCTCCTGGACGTCCGGCCGCCACAGCCCGAGCCCGGCCGGGCCGAGCAGGTCGGCGGCCCGCGCCCGGCCGTCGTCCTCGGCGAAGCCGTACCGGGCGAGGCGCCCCCTGGTCGGTCGGGTCATCAGTGCCCTAGCAGCGGCAGACTGCGACGGGGGGCGTCGTCGTCCAGCTCGCCGAGGGCGAGGGCGGCGAACCGGACCGCGAACGGCTGCCACACCTCCTCGACGTCGGCCATCACCCGGTCGCAGGCGGCCACCACCAGCTCCGGGTCGTAGCCCAGCTCGGCCAGTTGGGTCGAGTCACGGGCCCAGTCGGCGATCATCGCGGTGTCGCACTCGATGTGGAACTGCAGCCCCCAGGCCCGGTCGCCGAGGCGGAACGCCTGGTGCGGGTAGCGGGTCGAGGCGGCGAGCAGGGTAGCCCCGTGCGGCAGCTCGGTGATCTCGTCGGAGTGCCACTGGAGCACGTCCGGCATCAGCGGCACGTACCGGAAGAGCGGGTCGTTGTCGGCGGCGTCCCGCTTGCCGACCACGGTCGGCCCGATCTCGGGCCCGGATGGGCTCCGCTCGACCTGGCCGGCGTGCGCGGCCGCCAGCAGCTGTGCGCCGAGGCAGATCGCGAGGGTGGGAACCCGCTGCCGGACCGCCTTGCGCAGCAGCCCCTCCAGTGCCGGGAACCAGGGCGCGCCGGGGCTGCCGTCGGGCAGCGGGTACGCCTGCTGCTCGCCACCGAGCACCACCAGCGCGGCGTACCCGTCGAGGTCGGCGGGGAGCTGGTCACCGGCGTGCGGGCGCAGCACCCGCAGGTCGATGCCCCCCTCGGTGAGCCATTCCCCCAGTCGGCGGAGGTCGTCGGTCGGGTCGTTCTCGATCACCAGCGCGGTCGCCACGACGTCGAGGCTATCCGGTGCGCGGGTGGACGCCGGGAACGGCTCACTAGGCTCCCTTCGTGCCCACCGACGACTGCCTGCGCCCACCGGTCCTGCGTCCCGGCGACACCGTGATGCTGGTGTCGCCCTCCGGCCCGACCCGCTCCGAGCGGGTGGCCCGCGGCATCGAACTGCTCACCGGCTGGGGATTGCGCCCGGTGCTGGCGCCCAACGCGTACGCCCGGCAGGGCTACCTGGCCGGCGGGGACGAGCTACGGGCCGCCGACCTGAACGCCGCCTTCGCCGACCCCGAGGTACGCGGGGTGATCTGCACCCGGGGCGGCTACGGGGCGCAGCGGGTGGTGGACCTGATCGACATGGCCGTCGTCCGCCGGGATCCGAAGGTGGTGGCCGGCTTCTCCGACATCACCGCGCTGCAGTTCGCGCTCTGGCGGGGCGCCCGGCTGGCCAGCGTGCACGGCCCGGGAGCGGCATGGCTGGACGACCGCACCCCGCCCCGCTCGGCGGAGTCGCTGCACGCCGCGCTGATGACCACCGAACCGGTCACGGTCGCCGCCGTCGAGGACGAGGACACGTATCCGGTCCGGATGCCCGGCCGGGCGCAGGGCCGGCTGCTCGGCGGCAACCTATGCCTGATCACCGCGTCGATCGGCACCCCGGACATGCCGGACCTGACCGGGGCGGTGCTGCTCATCGAGGAGGTGCAGGAGCCGCCGTACAAGATCGACCGGATGCTCACCCAGCTACGCCGCTGCGGCGCCCTCGCCGGGGTCGCCGGGGTGGCGGTGGGCCAGTTCACCGAGTGCGCGGACGGCTGGAACACCACAGTCACGGACGTGCTGACCGAACGCCTGGCCGACCTCGGCGTGCCGGTCCTCGGCGGCCTCCCGATCGGCCACGGCGTCGGCCAGCTCACCGTCCCGGTCGGAACTCCCGCTACCCTCGATGCGACCGCCGGCACCCTGACGGTCTCCCCCGCCGTCCACGGAGGCACTCACACAACCCGACTTGTCCGCATTTGACACTGGCTTTTCAGCGCGTTGACAGGCTCGTCACGGGTTGGCTCCAGCTCCACCCGTCACTGTCAGTCACGTCAACGCACCACCACCGGACTGGAGAACCGCATGATCCGCAAGATGTCGAGGAAGAACGTGCTGGTCGGCCTGGCCGCCGCCGGGGTGCTCGGCGTGGGGATCGCTGCCCCCGCGGTGGCGCTCGCAGACAACAAGACCCCCGCCCCGAGAGCCAGCGCCGACCAGGGCACCGACCGCCAGCACAAGCGGGCCGATCGGCAGGCCGAGTTCGCCGAAGCCCTCGCCAAGGAGCTGGGCGTGCCGACCGACAAGGTCACGGCCGCGCTGGAGAAGCTCAAGGAGCAGCGTAAGGGCGACCGGCCGGAGCGGCCGTCGGCCCAGGAGCGGCAGGCAAAGCTGAAGGAGTGGCAGGCCAACCGGCAGGCGAAGCTGAAAGAGCGCCTGGACCAGGCCGTCAAGGACGGCAAGCTGACCCAGGAGCAGGCCGACGCGGTGCTGAAGGCCGTCGAGGCCGGTGTCTTCCCCGGCCCGGGCGCTCGCGTTCACCACGGCGGGTGGGACCAGGCCGGCAAGTGACCCGGGTGGCCCCGCCGCTCTCCTCACCGGCCGACCCTCCCTCCCGGCCGGATCCGGCGGGGCCACCTGTGCGGCTGCTGATCGCCGATGTGGCGGCATCCCATGACCGGGATGCCGCCACATCGCCGATCTGGAGTGGGCCTAAAGGGAGAGGTAGCGCTGCCGCTCGTACGGAGTGACCTCGCGGCGGTACTGCTCCCACTCGGCGCGCTTGTTGCGCAGGAAGAAGTCGAACACGTGCTCGCCGAGGATCTCGGCGACCAGCTCCGAGCCGGCCATCACGTCGATCGCCTCGGCCAGGTTCTCCGGCAGCGCCTGGTAGCCCATGGCCCGGCGTTCGGCGCTGCTCAGCGACCAGACGTCGTCCTCGGCGCCCGGGGGCAGCTCGTACCCCTCCTCGATGCCCTTCAGGCCGGCGCCGAGCAGGACCGCGAAGGCCAGGTACGGGTTGGTCGCCGAGTCCAGCGAGCGCACCTCCACCCGGGCCGAGTTCGGCTTGCCGTACGCGGGAACCCGGACCAGCGCGGACCGGTTCAGGTGGCCCCAGCAGACGTACGCCGGGCTCTCGGTGATCCGGTCCGGCAGCGCCAACGGGAAGAGCCGCTTGTAGGAGTTGACCCACTGGTTGGTGACCGCGGTGTACTCGCGGGCGTGGGTGAGCAGCCCGGCGATGAACGACTTGGCCACCTTGGACAGCTTCATCGGGTCGCCGGCGTCGTGGAACGCGTTGCGCTCCCCCTCGAACAGGGACAGGTGGGTGTGCATGCCGCTGCCCGGCTGGTCGGTGAAGGGCTTCGGCATGAAGCTGGCCTGCACACCGGTGGAGAGCGCCACCTCCTTCACCACGTGCCGGAAGGTCATGATGTTGTCGGCGGTGGTCAGCGCGTCGGCGTAGCGCAGGTCGATCTCCTGCTGGCCGGGGGCCACCTCGTGGTGGCTGTACTCCACCGAGATGCCGATCCGCTCCAGCGCCAGCACGGCCTGCCGGCGGAAGTCCCGGGCCACCGCGTGGGTGGTGTGCTCGAAGTAGCCGCCGGTGTCCACCGGGGTCGGCACCGAGCCGTCCGGCGGGCCGTTCTCGAGCAGGAAGAACTCGATCTCGGGGTGGGTGTAGAAGGTGAAGCCCTTCTCCGCCGCCCGGGACAGCGCGCGGCGCAGCACGTGCCGGGGGTCGGCCCAGGACGGGCTGCCGTCGGGGAGCAGGATGTCGCAGAACATCCGGGCGCTCTCGCCGCTGACCCCACCCTCGAAGGGGAAGACCTGGAAGGTGGTCGGGTCGGGCATGGCGACCATGTCGGACTCGAAGACCCGGGCGAAACCCTCGATCGCCGAGCCGTCGAAGCCGATGCCCTCGTCGAAGGCCGCCTCCAGCTCCGCGGGGGCCACCGACACGCTCTTGAGCGTGCCGAGCACGTCGGTGAACCACAGCCGGACGAACCGGATGTCCCGCTCTTCCAGCGTACGGAGGACGAACTCCTGCTGACGGTCCACTTCCACACCTCGCGACACGTACGTCCGGCACCGGTCAGGCCGGTCCGGCCTGACCGCCCAGTCTCCACCGGCCTGGTTACGCCGACGTTACGCGACGGCCTCGCGTGCGTCCTGCCGTGTCCGGCGGGCAGGGACGCCGGTGGTCAGGGTCTCCCCCGTCCCCCCGGGTTCGGCCCGTGCCGCTGGGGCAAGATGAGGTCATGCCCACCCTGCGTCTCGCCCTGTGCCAGGTCGACCCGACCGTCGGCGACCTCGCCGGCAACGCCGACCTGGTCCGCGCCTGGTCCCGCAAGGCCGCCGACGCCGGCGCCCAGCTCGCGCTCTTCCCGGAACTGATGCTGACCGGGTACCCGGTCGAGGACCTGGTCTTCCGCCGCTCCTTCGTCGCCGGCTCGAAGGCCGCACTGGAGCGGCTCGCCGCCGACCTGGCCGCCGACGGGCTCGGCGAGCTGCCCGTCCTGGTCGGCTACCTGGACGCGGACGGGCCGCCGCAGGTCAGCGCCGACGCCGAGCCGGGCCGGGGCGCCCGCAACGCCGCCGCGCTGCTGCACCGGGGCGGGGTGGTGGCCCGGTACTTCAAGCACCACCTGCCCAACTACGGCGTCTTCGACGAGGACCGCTACTTCGTCCCGGGCAACACGCTGAACGTGGTGCGGATCGGCGGGGTGGACGTCGCGCTGACCATCTGCGAGGACCTCTGGCAGGCCGGCGGTCCGTTCGCGGTGGCCCGGCAGGCCGGCGTCGGGCTGGTGCTCAACATCAACGGCTCGCCGTACGAGCTGAACAAGGACGACGTCCGGCTGCCGCTGGTCCGCCGCCGGGCCGCCGAGGCCGGCGCCGCCATCGCGTACGTGAACATGGTCGGCGGCCAGGACGAGCTGGTCTACGACGGCGACTCGATGATCGTCGGCGGCGACGGCACGCTGCTGGCCCGGGCCCCGCAGTTCGTCGAGCACCTGCTGCTGCACGACGTCGAGCTGCCCGCGGCCGCGCACGAGCCCGTCGGCGGCGACGGGGAGCTGGCCGACGGGATGCGGGTGGTCCGGGCCGAGCTCGACGACATCCCGCCGGCGCCGGCCGGGGAGCCCTCGACCGGTGGGATCATCGAGCCGGTCGCCGACGAGGCGGAGGTGTGGCAGGCGCTGGTGCTGGGCCTGCGCGACTACGTCAACAAGAACCGCTTCCCCTCGGTGGCGCTCGGCCTCTCCGGCGGCATCGACTCGGCGGTGGCGGCGGCCATCGCGGTGGACGCGCTCGGCGCGGACCGGGTCGTCGGGGTGTCGATGCCCAGCCAGCACTCCTCCGAGCACTCCCGCGCCGACGCCGAGGACCTGGCCAAGCGGACCGGCCTGGACTACCGGGTCCAGCCGATCCAGCCCATGGTGGACACCTTCCTGGCCAACATGTCGCTCTCCGGCGTGGCCGTGGAGAACCTCCAGGCCCGGGTCCGGGGGGTGATCCTGATGGCGCTGTCGAACCAGGAGAACCACCTGGTCCTCACCACCGGCAACAAGAGCGAGCTGGCCGTCGGTTACTCCACCCTCTACGGCGACTCGGTCGGCGGCTACAACCCGGTCAAGGACGTCTGGAAGACGCTGATCTGGCGGCTGGCCAAGTGGCGCAACGCCGACGCCGAGCGCCGCGGCGAGACCCCGCCGATCCCGGAGAGCTCGATCGGCAAGCCGCCCTCGGCGGAGCTGAGCCCCGGCCAGCTCGACAGCGACACCCTGCCCGACTACGACGTCCTCGACCCGATCCTGATCGGCTATGTCGACGGCGACCTGGGCCGGGAGGGCCTGGTCGAGTCCGGCCACGACCCGGCCATCGTGGACAAGGTGCTGCGGATGGTGGATACCGCCGAGTACAAGCGGCGGCAGTCCGCCCCCGGCACGAAGATCTCCATGAAGGCGTTCGGGCGGGACCGCCGCCTGCCGATCACCAACCGCTGGCGCGAGCACGGCTGACCGGCCGTCGTCACCGGCCCGCCCAACGTGGGTCGGTGAGTGAAATCCTCCACTCCGCCCTGCCGCCGGCCGGTCGCCCGGTGCGACGATCGCGGCAGAACCCGGGGACCGCGAGCGCGGCCTCGAGGAAGGAGACAGTCATGGTGAAGTCCACCCCGACTGAGGTGACCGCCCTCTACGGCGGGCCGGTCACCCGACGGGTCCGCACCCGCGACCTGATCGCCGCCAAGGAGCGCGGCGAGCGCTGGGCGATGCTCACCTCGTACGACCAGTACACGGCCTCGATCTTCGACCAGGCTGGGATCCCGGTGCTGCTGGTCGGCGACTCGGCGGCGAACAACGTCTTCGGCTACGAGACCACCCTGCCGGTGACCGCCGAGGAGCTGCTGCCCCTTGTCCGCGCGGTGGTGCGGGCGACGAGGCACTCGCTGATCGTCGGCGACCTGCCCTTCGGCTCGTACGAGGAGGGGCCGGCGCAGGCGCTGCGCACCGCGGTGCGGTTCATGAAGGAAGGCGGCTGCCACGCGGTGAAGCTGGAGGGCGGCCGGCGCTGCACCGCGCAGGTCGAGGCGATCGTCGGCGCCGGCATCCCGGTGATGGCGCACATCGGCTTCACCCCGCAGAGCGAGCACACCCTGGGCGGCTACCGGGTGCAGGGCCGCGGCGACAGCGCCGAGGAGGTGGTCGCCGACGCCCGGGCGGTCGCCGAGGCGGGCGCGTTCGCCGTGGTGCTGGAGATGGTGCCCGGTGAGGTGGCCAAGCGGATCACCGCCGAGCTGCGGATCCCCACCGTCGGCATCGGCGCGGGCCCGGAGACCGACGCCCAGGTGCTGGTCTGGCAGGACATGGCCGGGCTGCGCACCGGCAGGGTGCCCCGCTTCGTCAAGCGCTACGCCGACCTGGCGGGCGCGCTCACCGACGCCACCCGTCGCTTCGCCGACGAGGTACGCGACGGCGAGTTCCCCGCCGCCGAGCACACCTTCTAGTACGCTTCGCCGCGGATCTTGGTAGGAACTGGCCCTTGGAGGGGCCGTTTCCTACCACGATCTCGGTTGGGCCGGTCAGAGGTCGGTGACGCGGATGCCGGCGTGGGCCTTGTAGCGCTTGTTGATCGCGATCAGGTTCGCGGTGAACGCCTCGATCTGGTGGGCGTTGCGCAGCCGGCCGGCGTAGATGCCCCGCATGCCGGGGATCCGGGCGGCGAGCGCGGCAACCACCCCGGCCAACTCCCGGTCCTCGGTGCAGATCAGCACGTCCAGGTCGATCCGGTCGATCTCCGGATCGGCCAGCAGCGGCGCGCTGACGTGGTTGAACGCGGCACAGACCCGGGACTCGGGCAGCAGCCCGGCGGCCTGCTGGACGGCGCTGCCCTCCGCGACCGGCAGCGCGTACGGGCCCTGCTTGTCGAAGCCCAGCGGGTTGACGCAGTCGACCACGATCTTGCCGGCGAGCGGCTCGGCCAGGGCGGCGACGGTGGGGGCGTGCCCGTCCCACGGCACCGCGATGATCACCACGTCGCTGCGGCGGGCCACCTCCGCGTTGTCCGCACCGGACACCGCCGTGCCGGACGGGACGCCGGGCAGCGCGGCGATCTCCGCGGCGGCCTGCGCCGCCCGGTCGGCGGAGCGGGAACCGACCAGCACGGTCTGCCCGGCGCGGGCGAACCGGTAGGCGAGACCCCGCCCCTGGTCACCGGTGCCCCCGATGATGCCGACGATCAAACCGGAGACGTCGGGCAGCGTGGTCGCGTCGTAAGCCATGCGGCCATCCTCGCAAACGCCACCACCACCTCACCCCACCCCCGTGCGGATCTTGGCTCGACCCGGCGCGGGGGCGTCAGGCGCGTTCGAAGAGGACCTTGCGGTGGATGGGGTCGGCCGAGACCAGGCGGACCGCGACGCGCTCGCCGAGCGGCAGCTCACCGTGGCACCGGGCGCGGACCGGCGGCTCGTCCAGGGCGACCGTACCGCCGGGCCGGCGAGCCGGCTTCGCGGCGCCGTTGCCCGACGGCCGGTCCTGCCCGGAAGTGTCCCCCGGCTGCCGGGGCAGCTCAACGGTCGGCCGGGGGACGTCCACGTCCAGCACCGCCGCCTCGAACACCTCCCCCACCCGGTGTTCGAGCAGCACCGCCTCGGCCAGCTCGACCGCGCCCCGGGTCGCCGCCGACGCGGTCCGGTCGGTGCTCGTCATCACCTCCGGCAGCTTCGGCAACGCCGCACGGGCCCAGTCGGGCACCTCCCGGCCCTCGTGCAGGGCCAGGCAGACCTCGGTCGCGTACCGGTCGGCCAGCCGCCGCAGCGGCGCCGTGACATGGGCGTACGCGGCCCCCACCCCGCCGTGCTCCGGCTGCTCGGGAAGCTGCCCGTCGAAGGCGGTGTACGCGGCCCCGCGCATCAGCTCGGCCGCCTGGTCGACGAAGGCCGCGGCTCGGGGCTGGGAGGCGTCCAGCCCGGCCAGCACCTCACCGACCGACATCCCCGCCGGCCAGGGCACGCCCAGCGGGCCGGCGGCCAGCCGCAGCCGGTCGACCGCCTCCGGCTTCGGCGCGGGCATCGTACGCAGCAGCCCGATCCGGCCGGCGAGCATGATGTCGGCGGCGGCCATCCCGGTCAGCAGGGAAATCTGCGCGTTGTGGTCCTCCATCGGGCCGGGCCCACGCAGCACCAGCCGCCAGCCGTCGCCGTCCGGCTCGACGTCCTGCTCTGGCAGGGGCAGGTTGACCGCGCCCCGACGCAGCCCGCGCGCGGTCAGCAGTGCGCCGATCTCGGGGAGCAGGGCGATCGGCTCGGGCAGCCGACCGGCGTCGGCGGCGAGTTGCACGCCGACGTAGTCGAGCTTGGCCCGGCTGCGGACCCGGGCGCGTTCCAGCGCGACGCCCACGGTGCCGCCGTCGGTGTCCAAGTCGATGGTCCAGACCACCGCCGCCCGGTCGGCGTCGGGCAGCAGGCTGGCCGCCCCCTCGCTGAGCGTGTGCGGGTGCAACGGCACGTTGCCGTCGGGCAGGTAGACGGTCTGCCCCCGGCGCCAGGTCTCCTCCTCCAGCGCCCCGCCGGGGCGTACGTGGGTGGCGACGTCGGCGATCGCGTACCGGACCCGGAAACCGCCACCGGGCCGGCGGGTGAGATGCATCGCCTGGTCGAGGTCCCGCGACGCCGCCGGGTCGAGGGTGACGAACGGGATGTCGGTCCGGTCGGCGACGGCCAGCAGCGGCGCGGCGGCCGCCTGCTCGGCCTCGCGCTGCGCCGCGGTCGGGAAGCTCTCGGGCAGTCCCAGCTCGCGGCGCAGCGCGCCGAAGTCGATGCGGGGCGCCAGTACGCGTCGGATCACCACGGCGTCAATCCTGACAGCGCCGCGCGAGATCCGCCCACCAGCGCCGGGCTGGAGTTGTCGCCAGCGGCAGCATCGGTCGGCGGGCGGACCCGGGGTGGTCAGCCGGTCGTCCTCCGGCTGCTCCCCGGCTTGGCCGTCGAGCGGCCCGCGACGACCCTCGTGCCAGCTGGCTTCCGAGCGGCGGTGAGCCGCTTGTGGGTGCCGGTCGAGGTACTCGTCCTGGCCTCGATGCCGCTCACGGACGACGCGGCGGAGGTCGCCTTCCTGCCCGGCGCCTTGCGCGCGGCGGTCGAGGCGGTACCGGTGGTCTTCTTCGCCGGAGCTTTCTTCGCCGCCGCCTTGCGGGCGCCCCCGGCCGGGCGGGTCCCGGCGGCCTTCGCCGCCGGGCCAGCCTTCTTCACCGCGGCGGTGGCCTTCGTTCCGGTGGCGGTGGCCTTCCGGGTGGCGGCCGTGGTCCGGGCGGGGGCCTTCTTCGCCGCCGGTCCGGCCTTCTTCGCCGCGACCGTGGCCTTCTTCGCAGGGCCCTTCTTCGCCGCCGTGATGGTCTTCCTGGCGGCCGCCTTCTTCGCCGGCGCCTTCTTCGCGGTGGTCTTCGTAGCCGGCGCCTTCTTGGCGGCAGCCTTCTTGGCCGGGGCCTTCTTCGCCGGGGCCTTCTTCGCCGGCGCCTTTTTCGCCGGCGCCTTTTTCGCGGTGGTCTTCGTCGCTGGCGCCTTCTGCGCGGGCGCCTTCCGCGCCGCCGACACGACCTTCCTGGCGGCTGCCTTCTTCGCAACCGCCTTCTTCGCCGGCACCCGGCCGGCGCCGGCCCCCGAGGCGTTAGGGGACGCCTTGGTGACCGTGGCCGTGCGGGCCGTGGCCGCGCTGGTCCGCTTCGGGGTCCTACGGGCGGTGGCCGGGCGGGTGGTGGCCTGCTGTGCTTCGGCCATCTGGGTTCCCTCCTTGGGGGCGTGCTTCCGCCTTCGCGGAGCACGAGTACCTCGACGCGGGCCGTCCCGCGCCGTCTACCTGTCCTCCCCGGCCCAACGGGCGTCCTCGGCGTCCCACGCTTCGTTGCGCTCCCGCACCTGCTGCAGGGCGTTCTCCGCGTCGGCGGCTGAGGCGTACGGTCCGAGAACGTGCTTCGCGGGGCACACGTCGGCATCGGTCTCGACCCGGTGGTGTCGCGTGCACCAGTAGTAGTGCCCACCACTTCCGTTGTCGCTCATGCGATCACTGTGCAACGCGAAGCGCCCGGCCGCCACCGGAACGCCGCAAATAGTCGCCGATGCACTCCAAAGTAGACGTGCTCCGGGCCGCCCGAGGGCCGAACGGAAAAGACAAGGCGTACTTTTCCCAGGTGGCGGGCCCAGCCACCGCGCCGCCCCCACTGGAACGGTTGCCGTGCCCCGGCTGAGCGGCTCCGCTGAACGGCGGGTACCGCCGACGGACGGTTCCCGGCAGGATCGGTGGCCATGATCACCACGACGGCCGGTACGGGGGCCTGTCCGGACTGCGGCACGCCGACGGTGTCGATCCGCGAGGCGATGCCCTGGTGCGCACGGTGCGAATGGAACCTCGACAGCTACGACCGCGCCCGCCAGACACCCGAGTTCGGGTGGTCCTGGATCGACCGACGGACCCACCGGTTCGCCGCCCGGCTCACCCGCCAGCAGTACGCCGCGCTCGTCGGTCGTCCGCTGGAATCGGCCGGGCTGGGATTGGCCGGCACGGTGACCGTCATCGTCTCGCTGCTGCTCCTGGTCGGAGTGCTGGCGCTGGCCGTACTCGGGGTGTGGCTGGTGGTCGCGTACCCGTTCCCGAACTTCGCGATCGTCTTCGGGCTGGCACTGATCGGGCTGGCGGTGGCGCTGCGACCTCGGTTCGGCCGGATCGACCCAGACATGGAGGTGCTCACCCGGGAGGAGGCACCCGAGTTGCACACCCTGGTCAAGGAGGTGGCGACCGCCATCGGCGCGCCGGCACCGCACGTGATCGGCGTCGACAGCCACATCAACGCGTACGCGACAGCGGTGGGGCTGCGCCGGCGCCGGGTGCTCTGCCTCGGGCTGCCGCTGTGGGGCGCGCTGGACGGGTCGGAGCGGGTCGCCCTGCTCGGCCACGAGCTTGGTCACTTCGTCAACGGCGACGTCCGGCGGCTACTGGTGACCGACCCGGCGTTGACGATGCTCGGCAACGCCGCCGACCTGTTCCGCCCGACGCACGGCACACAGAGTGGCGGGCTGCTGGAGCTGATCGGCGAGTGGCTGGGCCGGATCCTGTCGTGGCTCGTGTCCCGCCTGCTCTTCCTCGGTCACCTGGTGCTGGTCTGCACCGCGTTGCGCGACAGCCATCGGGCGGAGTACCTGGCCGACGAGATGTCCGCCCGGGTGGCCGGCACGGCGGGCGCGACCCGACTGCTCGACGTGCTGCTCAGCCACGAGTCGGTGGCGCTGGTGGTCCGCCAGGGAGCCCACGGCGGGCACGGCCCGGCCGTGTGGCGGGCGGGGATGAACCGGTCGCTGGCCGGTGCCGCCGAGCAACTGCCGCTGGTGCGCCAGCTCTCCATCCGGGAGCAGGCGTCGCTGTTCGCCACTCACCCGCCGGCCGGCCTGCGTCACCGGATGCTCACCGCACGACCGTGGCGGGACCCGGGGGTGATGCTCGGCGAGGCCCGCGCCGAGCGAATCGACGCGGAACTGGCCCGACACTACGACCGGGCGGCCCGGACCGTGAGCTGGTCCGCCTGAGCGGAGGACGTGCGACGGCTCGCCCGAGCGGCACTGTCCGACCGGCGTACTAGCCTCGCCGCATGTCCCCGCACCGGCTCGACCGCGCCACCGCCCGCCGGGTCGCCGTCCGTGCTCAACTGCTCGACGCGCACCGGCCCACCGACCTGCTGGCCGTGGTGGACCGCCTGACGTTCCTCCAGCTCGACCCGACGGCCGCCGTGGCGCCCAACGCCGACCTGGTCGCCTGGACCCGGCTCGGCGCTGCGTACCGGCCGAGCGACCTGACCCGGGCGTTGGAGGGCGAGCGCGCCCTGTTCGAGCACCGGGCGATGGTGCGGCCGATGGCCGACCTGAGGCTGTACCTCGCCGAGATGGTGGCCTGGCCGGGCGACGCCCGACGCCAGGACTGGCTGGCGACCAACGACAGCTTTCGCCGGTACGTGCTGGATCTGCTCCGCGACTCCGGGCCGCTGCCGAGCCGGGACGTGCCGGACCGCAGCGTGGTGCCCTGGCCGTCGACCGGCTGGACCAACAACCGCAACGTGACCCAGATGCTGGAGTTCCTCGCCGCGTGCGGCGAGATCGCCATTTCGGGCCGGGTCGGGCGCCAGCGGATCTGGGACCTCGCCGAGCGGGTCTACCCGCCGGGCACGCCGGCCGTATCCGCCGAGGAGGCCCGCCGGATCCGAGACGAGCGGCTGCTCCGCTCGCTCGGCGTCGCCCGCGCAACGGTGGTTGGCGAGGCCGGCGAACCGGCCGAGATCGAGGGTACGTCCGGCCTCTGGCGGATCGCCCCGGCCGCGCTGGACGGCACGCCGTTCGCCGGCCGGACCGCGCTGCTGTCCCCGTTCGACCGGCTGGTACACGACCGCAAGCGCGCCCTGGAAGTCTTCGACTTCGAGTACCGCCTGGAGATGTACGTGCCGAAGGCGCAGCGGCGCTGGGGCTACTTCGCGCTGCCGGTGCTGCACCACGACCGGCTTGTCGGCAAGGTGGACGCGACGGCCGACCGGAAGGCCGGGATCCTGCGCGTGGACGCAATGCACGAGGACGTCGCGTTCAACCCGGAGGTCACCGCGGCGGTGCACGGGGAGTTGACGGCGCTGGCGTCTTGGCTGGGCCTACCGGAGGTCCGCCGCACGTCGTCCTGACCGACGAAGGCCCGGCGGATCAATCAGAGCTACCGCTCAGCCAGGGCGTCCTACAGGCGGCGGTGCTCGACTTCGGTGCACCAGCTCCGGCCGGGCGCACGCGAGGCGCAAGGTCGTGGGCTGGTCGGCGGGGCGGTGAGTCTGCCCCACCGGCAATGCCTCCCAAATTCACTGGCGGGTGCTTTCGTCTCCACCGACGGTGGCGGCGGTGAGGAAGAACGTGACTGCGTAGGTGAACCGGTGGGCAGTGACGGCTTCGTCGAACTGGTCTTCGAAGGCGCGCGCTTCGGCTGGGTCAAGCCAGCCGTGTTGAGCGGCCGTGTCAGCCCAGCTGCGGAGGCCGAGCACGTTGTCGACAGCGGTCGGGTCACGGACCACGAGAGTTCGGGCTTCGACGGTGATGTCGACCAGGCCCTGCGCGGCAAGGAGGCCGGCGTGTTGATGAGCCAGCGTGCCGTTACGGAGGAGGACATCAGCCCGGAACCTCAGGACGCGTCGGGCCAAGCTTTGGTCGGCGATGTCGAGTACCTGAGTGTCGTAGTGGGGGTCCGCCAAAACTACGCGGCCACCAGGCCGGACGACCCTGATGATTTCTTTGATCGCGGCATGGGGATCGGCGAGGTGCTGCACGCTGCGATCGGCCCATGCCCCATCGAAGGAACGGCTGAGGAATGGCAGGTGATGGGCATCGGCGACGGCGCACTGAGCCAGGCCGCGGGCGCGCATTGCGATGGACATGGCCTGCGCGTAGTCGACGGTTGCCACGCTGACACCGTGCTCATCTCTCAGCTGGACAGCGCTTGCTCCTGTGCCAGCGCCGACTTCGAGGTAACGACGGCCAGGCGCCGGATGTAGCAGCTCACGTACCCGCTGCTGGTATGCCTGGTAGAAGGGCTCCTTGGCTAGGCGGTCGAGGACGGCCGCCCACGAGTACGGGTCTGACTGGCGGTCGACATCGGTGAACCCGTGCATGATCGACAGCCTATGGTAGCGATTCCGACAATGCTGGCCGTGCACGCAGCACCCGGCAGCAGGTCAGCCGCTGGGTGTCCGATTGAGCTGCAACAGGCCTGCGGCTGTCGGGCGGAACCCACATCGTTCCAGATAGAACGGCTCCAGGTGTGCCTCGAAGTCGACGTGCAGCCACTCGCAACCGGCAGCCGCAGCGTCGTCGACTGCGGCTTGGACCAGATCCGTGCCAAGTCCCCGGTGCTGCCAGTCCGGGTCCACTGCGGTGTCGAGCAGGAATGCGTGTGCGCCACCGTCCCAGCAGACCTGGACGAAGCCCACCAGACGACCGGCGTTGAACGCGCCAACCCAGGTCAGTGCGTACCGCCCAAGGCGCTCGGCCCACGGTGTCACCTGCTCGACGTCGCCGCCGAAGGCCCGCGCATGAAGGCCGCTCAGCTCCACATCGTCAACTGGGAAACGCGACACAAGCTTGACTGGCACCCAGGCACGGTACAGGTTCATGCCCGTTGTGGCGTCCCGACGCGTGCCCGATGCCATGGACGACGAGGGCCAGTGGCATAAGCCCGGCCTACGGCGAGGTTGCGACCTGGTGGGCGACTGACGAATGGACCCCGTGAAGGGCGAGCGCCAGCCGTACAACACGGGGCAGTCCTGGTCGACGAGGCTGCCGCGAGGCACCATGGCCCTCATGGCCATAAAGCGCACAATGCCCGACCTTGCAACCGAAGACATCACGACGGCCACCGCCTTCTACGTCGAGGTACTTGGCTTTGAGGTCGTCATGGACATGGGCTGGATCGTCACCCTGAGCGATCGCGCCAACCCGCAAGCCCAGCTGAGTCTCATGACCCACGACGCCACCGCACCGGTCATTCCGGACGTGTCGGTGGAGGTCGATGATGTCGATGCCGCGCATGAGGCCGCCCGTAACGCCGGCGCTGAGATCGTGCACCCACTCACCGACGAACCATGGGGAGTCCGACGCTTCTTCATGCGTGACCCCAACGGCAGGGTCATCAACGTCCTCACCCACAAGAGCTGACGGCTCTTGAGCGATGCATGTTCGTCGACGTCTCTGGGACCGGGCGCAACGGCTGACAGCAACAGTTGACAGCAACAGCCTTGGACCATGAGGTACGGGCGGAGACGACTACAGGAAGGGCCAGCCACGGACGCCGGATCCCTATCAGCGGTCCGCCGACGCAACCCGACCCGGCGACAACACCCCCGGATCATCCGTACGACAGGGGCAACCAGTCATACCCGGTCGGGCGACCGAGCAGTCCCCGGCTGGGGACGATCAAAAAGGTAATCGGGGGTGAACAGCAACCCCCTGTGCCCGCCGCGGACACCATCCAGAGGAAACCGAAGCCGAGCTAGCCCGGCCGGTGCCGGCCCGTCGGCGCCTGGGGTGTTTCCTCTCGCGCTGCCATCGTTTCCGTCTTCTCCCGCCGCGACCGTTCCGATGTCCTGCGCGTTCCACGGGTGCTATGGGCGTAGATATCGACTGCGGGGCGGGTGTGGCGGGGTGGGCTTGCTGGGGCGGAATCGCCAGGAGATGGTGTCGGACACGGCGATTGCGGTGAGGATGACGACGGCCACGACGGCGATGTAGATCGGTGGCAGGAACGCGACCACGGGCGCCAGCGCGACGAGCAGGAGCAGACCAGACACCCGGGAATAGGCGACGCGGCTGAACGACAGGTAGTCGAGCCGGGCCCGTCCGGCCAGGTAGATCGCCGGTCCGCAGAGGATGACGGTGGACCAGACCAGGTTGGGCTCGGCGAACGGGTGAGTGATGATGATCTCGTCGCCGACGGAGCTGAGCACGATGCCGCCGGCCATGAGCAGGTGGGCGTACGAGGCGGACCGAGCCAACACCGCCGGGGTGGTGCTCGCGGCGATCACGGCCGGGAGGAGCAGGCCCGCCCGGTAGAAGTAGATTCGCCACAGCAGCGTGGTGATGGCGAACGCCAGCACGAACGCGATCACCCGGTCCCGCTCGAACCCGGCCGCGGCGAACTGCCCGCCCGCGGCCAGGATCGTCTCCCCGAACGCGACGATCATGATCTGCTGGTAGCGCTCGGCGACATGCTCTGCGGAGACCGGCTGCGTGGTGATCCGGGCCGGACCGAGCTTGGGCAGGCGGTACTCCAGCCGGCTCATGGTGTAGCCGAGGACAG
The DNA here is from genome assembly GCF_047921505.1 of Micromonospora sp. SL1-18. Classification (NCBI taxonomy): domain Bacteria; kingdom Bacillati; phylum Actinomycetota; class Actinomycetes; order Micromonosporales; family Micromonosporaceae; genus Micromonospora; species Micromonospora sp. SL1-18. The sequence goes on from NZ_JBLROA010000065.1 coordinate 34,577, forward strand.
CAGCGAGAAGCCAGATCACCACTCGGGTCTTGTTGTGGGTAAATGCGCCCGCGATCCACAGGGCCCCCGCGAAGCAGGACCAGATGAGCTGCTGCAGCGAGCCGGTCGCCACCTCCTGGCCGCGCAGCGCGAACGTGACGAAGGAGGTCCGGCCGACCTGGATGGCGACCCAGGTGGCAGCGAAGATCATGCCGCTCCCGGCGAATGCCGTAGGCACCGCGCCGGCCATGATCAGGGTGCCGAGCATGATGGGGATGATCACGAGTTGGATCGCCGGCTGGGCGGGGTTGAGGCGGTTGGTGGTCCAGGCGGTGAAGACCCACACCCACCAGAACGCGGCGACCAGGATCACGGTGTGCAGGGCGCCGAGCCAGGTGAGGTTGGTGAACAGAGTGCTCGAGAGCCGGGTCAGCGCGAAGACGAAGATCACGTCGAAGAAGAGTTCGACGTAGGTGGCGCGCTGCGGCTCGGCTTGGTTCCGCAGCAGGTCGGCTGTGTGGCCGGCGGTCATCGGCGCGCCCGTCCTGTCGGCTTTGTGAAATCTACCCTCCGTCCTACCACCTACCGCACAGCTCAAAGGGCGCTCGCGAGGAATCAGGCGCCAGCTCCACGGTGTGTGGGACTCACGGCGGAGGTGGCTATGAGGCACGCCGTGTGGCCGCAGGAGCGGGGACGCTCGTGGTGAGATTCGCGCCAAGATCAGGCCGTTCCGGGCCGTCAGGCCGTCAGGCCGTCAAATGTCGACCAACGATGACCACGAGCGACCATCGACGTCTGAACATGCAGCCAGGTCAGAGCCTTGATCGCGGCTCTGACCTGGT
>NZ_JBLROA010000066.1:0-35334 GCF_047921505.1 Micromonospora sp. SL1-18
GCGCGTTCTCCCACGTCAAACCCTAGATCGCGCCTCTAGCCCGCCTGAATTGCGCGGAACGCAGGGTTCACTCCCGATCGGAAAATCTCGATAGAGCGTGGGGGAGGGCACTCGACGTGATGCCACATTGGGATGCCGGAGCGCCTACGCGGCGGCGTAGCGCTTGCCCGGTGGTAGGGAAGACGAGTACGTGGACGGCGCGTACGAGTTGGAGTCGATTGCCGGCGCCGATCCTCCGTGGGTCTGCTGCGGGAAACAGCCAGGCCCGGGCTCACGCTGCGGGCAGTCAGCGTCTCTGGTTCTGGCTGCCCGCAGCGCGGTTCTTGCCCAACTTCCTGATCGACCCCCAGGCTCGGTGCGGGTCAGGAGATCGGGGCCGACCACCAGGTTCCGGAAAGCGGCACCTGGTCAACGCCGGGCTTGGTCCAGTCGCACACCCCGTGCGGGAAGATGGCCAGTAACCGGGCACGCTGATCAGCGTCGAAGCCGACCCGGTAGTCCCGCCAATCGACAGCCTTGCGCTGACAGGCGACGATGTCATCGGCCAGCGGCGCACCGGCGACCAGCCGGGGCGTCGGAAACGCCGGGAACAGCCGCCCACACTCGCCAGTGTTTTCGTACGACAGCCGCTGAACGATCTTGCGGCGAGATGCGTCCTGGCTCCAGCAGGCATCGGTCAGGCCAGCCGGCTTGGCCCGGACCACTGTGCGGTGGTCCAGGCGGTGGGAGGGATTGCTGCCCAGGTTTGTCAGCCACTGGTCCATCGCGGTGAGTGCCTCGCGCAGCACCGGGCTGCTGAGGCTGAACCCGCCGAACCGGCCGTCCTCGACCAACATCACCTGGTTGTCCGCATCCCCGTTCGCGGCGACCAATCGTGCTCGGGTGGAGAACTGGTGGACGATCATGTGGATGTCACCGCCGGCCGCATCGTCAGAGTAGGCGCGGTAGTCGATGATGGGTGTGGCTGCGAGCCCCCCGCCACCGGACAGAATGCGTCCTGTCTGATATGCCGCCCTGGTTGCCGCCGGGTCGGCGACGGTGCGGGCCGCCGTGTGTTTGGCGTCGATGTCCAGTCCGCCGATCCGCGCGTTGAGGTCGAGGAACTGGTCAACGGTGATCGTGCGGTCGTTCAGCGCGGCGAGGCCGTACTGCACCCCGACGTTGTCCAGGGGGCGGCGGGCGAAGCCGTTGGCCGGGTCATGTCCGTAGACGTTTACCGTGTGGTCGTACACGTCGGCACGCGCCCCGCCCGGATTACGCACCGGATCGTAGCGCTGCGCCACCGGCAGCACCGCGGGGAACTCGGCCACCGGGTCCAGCCGCTTGGCGCCGTCACTGAGGTTGGGGATGCTGGCCCGCACCCCGAAGCCGGCGATGCGGCGTTGCTGCTCGGCGGTGTACTGCCCGGGAGCAAGGTCGGCAAAGTAGTGCTGCAGCAGCCTCGAGTCGAACAGCGTGAAGATTGTCGCCGAGGTGACGTCCGGGAAGCTGCATCCGACGACGATGCCGCCCAGCAGGCCGGGGTAGTTGTCGGCGATTTGGTGGCTCTGGTACGAGCCGCCGGAGCAGCCCCAGCCGATGGTGAAGAGCGGGCTGCCGTACGCCTCGATGAAGCGCTCCTTCACCATCATCATGGTTTCGGCAGCGAGTAGGTCGTTGCAGTTGTTGCCGAAGACGTTGAGGCTCGCCGAGGCGACGGCATACCCTCGGCCGAGCATCCGCGCGTCGAGAACGCCGCCGGTGTCGGTGCCCTGGAAGTACCAGCCTCCCCGGCAGCCGCCGCCGAAGGTGTAGATCAGCTTGTGGTTCCAGCCCGCGCTGGCGCGGAAGAAGGTGGGTGCGGCGGTGGCTGGGTCGTGCAGGAGCGCGATCTGGTAGATAGCCCTGTTGATCGTGCCGGTCTCGACTCGGATCAGGAACGGCACGGTGCGCCCGTCAGTGGTGGTCGTCTTGGCCAGATCAGCCGGACGGGTATGGATGTCGGCCAGTGGTTTGATCGCGCCACTGGTGCTGCGGTACGCATACTCCACCTGGGTGGCGGCCGAGCAGTCGGCGTCCAGGGGGCTACCTAACGTGCCACCACCGACAAGAGTGAATTGATCTGTGGTGCAGGCGTAGGGCTCCTCGTGGTGGCCGCTGATGATCGGACCGGTGATCGGATGGTTGCGGATTACCAGAGTGGCTCGTACCGGGCCGGCTGTGGCAACGACCTGATGCGTCCCGCCTCGAAGACCGGTCAGCAGGCCGGTAACCGAGCTACGTCCGGGGTCGGGGTGGAACGCGGGAGTGACATCGGCACCTTCCAGGTTCACCCGCACCCGGCCGAGCAGCCCCGGCGAGGCATCCACTCGGACCAGCACCTCTCCTCCGCTAACCAGATCGGCGCGTGCGGATACGGTACTGATCTGCAGCGAGCCCGCGGCCGTGGCCGGCCCACCGGATGCGGCGGCAGGGGGTAGCGCGAGTGCGGCGGCGAGGGCACCTACCCCGAGCCGCCACCGTGTCGTTCGTCGTAGTGTTGTCGGCATCGCTACCTCCGGTCTCGACTGATCCCGATTGACTGGGAGGAAGTAGACTTAGACGCCTGTCTACGTTGATTGCCGTGTATACGTCACATCGGCGGCGTGGTCTAGAGCGAGGAGGATTCTTGTGCATCCAGGAGAAGATCGCCACCGGGTTCCGCAGCTCGTGGACACACGGGCCTGATGGATCGGGATTCTGTCGAGTCGGGGTGCTCAGCCGCACCAGCAGGTCCACCCACACCGGCGTGCTCGGCGCGCTTGCCTCCAGCAGCACCCCGAGCGATCCCGGGTGCGGGTAGGTCTCCACACCGAGCACCACCGCCTCATGGGCATCCGGGCCCGGCACGTCTACGCGATGACCTATGGCATCGCCGCGGCCCTGGCCGGAATGGCCGGAACCATGGTCGGCATGGTCGGGACGTTCAACCCCTCCAACGCCGCCGGACACACCCTGCTGTCCTTCGTGATCGCCGTACTCGGTGGTCTGGGCAACATATACGGCGCTCATCGGCGGCCTGATCATCGGACTGGTCGAGGCCTGGGGCGGACAGTATCTGCCGGGCACCTGGGCGACACCACGCGGGCGCCCCCTCCGGCCGTGGGCGCTGGGACTGCTGCTCCTCCTCGCCGCGCTCGGCCTACAGAGCCAGCTGTACACCGGGCAGGAGCGTACCGGTATCCGCCACCTTCATGTTCGCCGCGCTGGCCAGCGGAAGAACCACAAAAACGTCCCGATCCGTGACGGCGTTCCTCCCGGCCGTGAACGGCCAGGGTTCCCGCCTTATCAACCGCTGAAGACCCGCGCGACCGCGCCCTCGTCTGCCGCGGATCCGCCCGCTCCCCGTCGCTCTCGACGTGTTCCCCGGCAGGCTCGTGCGCCAGTTGCTTCGAGCTGCGTCCGGACGCGCTCACCCTGACAGCTGTGGCGGCACGTGGCGTCAGCCCGCCGCCAGGGGCCGGGCCAGCCAACTGGAGAGCCAGTCGAACGCGGGTGGCTCCAGTGCCAGCCAGGTACCGATGTTGTGGCCGCCGCCATTGACGTACGCGGTGGTGACGCTCATCGGCGCGCGGGCCAGCCGGGCCAGGGCGGTGGTGTCGCGCAGCGCCGCCCTGTCCGCGCGGGCGCAGCCGAGGTACAGAGCAACGGCGGGTGGCGGTAGGTGCAACAGCCGCCAAGTGTCGTTGTTCAGGGTGTGTTCGGAGCCGTCCCCGACGGTGATGCCTGGGCTGGCGTAGCCGGAGAGGCTGGCTGCGGCTGCATATCCGGTTGGGTGGCGCAGGGCCAGGTTGGCGGCACAGAAGCCGCCGGCCGAATAGCCGATCAACCCCCAGCCGGCTCGGTCGGTCCGTACCCGCAGTTGGCTCTTGACGGCCGCTGGCACGTCGACGGTCAGGTACGTCTCGGCCTGCGGTCCGTGGCTGAGGTTGGTGCACTCGGTGTCCAGCAGCCGGTCCGGCGTCGTGTACGGGAACAGCACCACGGTTGGTGCCATCCGGCCCGCGGCGATCTCCCGGTCCAGGTATTCAGGTGCGTGGAGGGCTTTTATCCACGCCGTTGGTGAGGCCGGGTAGCCGTGCAGCGCCTCGATGACCGGGAAGCGGGCGGTGGGGCGGGCGTCGTAGGCGGCCGGCAGGTACGCCATCATCGGCAGTGAGAGACCGCTGGCCTTGCCGGGAACGATGAGGTTGACCAGGCGCCCACCGGATCCGCCGCCGACCGGCGGCGGGTCCGAAAGCGCAGCAGCGGCCGGCGGTGCGCCGGTCAGATCGGACCACGAGGTGTAGATCTCGACCTGGCGGTTGACCCACAGCAGGGCGGCGGCGAGGGTGGTCGCCACGCAGAGGCTGGCGCTGCCGGCCCGCAGCGCCACCCGCCGCCATCCGCTGCCACGCTCCCATGCCAGCGCTAGGGCGACGAGGGCGACGACGGCCGCCGCGACGGTGAGCAACTGGAGTGCAAGGCTGTCCGGTGCCATCTTTGCCTCCTAAACGGATGGGTTGGCAATGCGGACGGCCGGCGGCATCGGGGCCGGGCGTGGCGGCGCCGGGCTGGGCTTGCCGTGCGGTGTGTGCACGTGCCGCACTAGTGGCGCGGGCTCGGCCAGCGGGGCGGGCAGCTGCCGGATTGCCCAGAGCAGGGCCGCCCGCAGCGCGTCCATGCCGGACGGAGCGGGGGAGCCGGCACGGGGCACCGCGGCCGGGCCGCCGGTGGCGGTACTCGCCGGAGTGCCCAGCACGGTCACCGTCACGCCCGCCGGTAGCCCTTGGGGCACGGCGGCGCCAGCGGGCCGGCCGTGCCCCGCGCCGACGGGAACCACCGCCAGCGCCGGGTATCGGCCGGGTGCGGCCAGCACCACCTGCCGGGCGAGCGGCTCCTGCGGCGCTGACGACACCAGGGCCCAGCTGTGCCCGGTGACGCGCAGGTCCCGGCTCAGTTGGTCGGGCAATGCCGTGGCCAGCGCCGGCACCGACGCCGCCGGGGTGGTGTGGGCGAAGATCAACACGGCAAGTCCTGCCGCCGCCTCCAGCGAGCGGGCCGCCTCAGTCTCGGTCGCCCCGCCCCACCCGTACCCCGCACTGCCGAGGACCAGCACAGCCGGATAGCGCCAGCCGGGGTTGCGCAGGTAACCGGCGGGCACGGTGACGGTCGGCGGGGCGGCCAGGTGCCAGTCTGTCCACCCGTCCGGTCGCCACTCGAAGGCGAAGGGCTGCAGGGCGGCGTTGTGGTCGTTCTGGCGCACCCACTGGTCCAGGCGGCCCGGTGTGCTGGCGTGGTGTCGGTCGCTGGCGGCGTTCTGAGCCACCAGGTCGTCCCAGCTTGTGTAGAACTGGGCGGAACGGTTGACCGCGAGCCCCACGGTAAACAGCACCAGGGCCTGGGTCAGCAGCACGCCCACCACCCGTACCAGGATGCGGAGCCGGCCGAACCGCGACCAGCCGACGACCATCGCGGCGGCCGCCCCGGCGGCGGCCAGCCCCACCAGGAGGAGTAACGGAACACCGGTCAGCGCCATGTGTGCCTCCACGCCTTCGCACCATGCCTGGCGGAGTCGATCGTCCACCCGTTAGCTGAGAACATCCGGAGGGTTGGCTGGAGTGCAGCTGAAACGCCAACGGCGTGGCCCGCTCAGGCCACTCACAGCGCGCACGCTGGTCGTGCTCAGCGAGGCGGCCGATGATGGCCCTATGGCGATGCAAGGAGGAACGGCATCCGCCGGCGAGTCCTGGCGGCCACGCCCGCCGCTGACGCGGGCCGGCGTGGCCAGGCTGGTGCAGGCGGCCGGCCTGTTCACCATCCTCACCTGGCTCCTGCCGCCGCGTCGCGGCGGGCTGGAGGCGCTGGTGGAGTACCTGCCGATGACCGGCATCCTCACCGCCCGGGCGGCCACGGCGGTCAGCGGGATGCTGCTGATCTACCTTGGCGCGGGGCTCCGGCGGGGCAAGCGTAGCGCCTGGCGGCTGGCCGTCTTCCTGGCCGGCGCCGGCGTGATCCTGCACATCGTCAAGGGGCTCGATTTTGACGCGGCGGCAGTCTCGGGCGCCCTGCTTGCCGCGCTGATCGCGGCGCACGGCCGGTTCCGGGCAGTCGCCGACCCGCGGAATCCGTGGCGCGCGCTGGCAGCGTTCGCCGGCTTCGCGGGCGCCGGGTTCACGCTCGGCATGCTGGAGATAGCCCTACGGCCGAACCGCCTGATCGGCGCGCCGGGCGTGCGGCTGTGGGCGGAGCACGTCGCGCTCGGCCTGGTCGGCGCACCCGGCCCGCTGCGGTTCCGGCACCCCCTGGGCGCCGAAGCGGTCAGCCTCACCACCGGCGCGTTCGGGCTGCTAGCGCTCGGCGCCACCACGGTGCTGCTGCTGCGCCACGTACGACGCGACACCGAGCCGACTGCGGAACAGGAGCACCGGTTACGCGAACTGCTCCGCCGATACGGCGCGGCCGACTCGCTGGGCTACTTCGCCCTGCGCAGGGACAAGCTGCTTATGTGGGCGCCATCGGGAAAGGCAGCCGTGCCGTACCGCGTCATCAACGGGGTCAGCCTCGCCACCGGCGACCCGATCGGGGACCACGACGCGTGGCCTCAGGCGATCGACGCCTGGCTGGCCGACAGCGCCCGGTACGGGTGGACCCCGGCGGTCCTCGGCTGCGGCCCGTCCGGCGGACGGTCGTACCGCCGCAGCGGCCTGGACGTGGTGGAGCTCGGCGACGAGGCAGTGGTGGACGTGGCGGGGTTCAGCCTCGAGGGCCGGCCGATGCGCGCCGTGCGCCAGGCGATTGCCCGCGCGAAGCGCGCGGGGTACTCCTGCGAGGTGGCCCGCCAGCGCGACCTGCCGCCGGCCGCACTGGCGGAGGCGGTACGTGCGGCCCGCCAGTTCCGCGACGGGCCGGTAGAGCGCGGCTTCTCGATGGCGCTGTCCCGCATCGGCGACCCGCAGGACGACAACTGTGTGCTCGTGCTCTGCCGCGACGGCAGCGCGCGGCTGCGTGGCGTACTGCAGTTCGTACCATGGGGGGACGACGGGCTGTCGCTGGACCTCATGCGCGGCGACCGCTCCGCAGTTAACGGCGTGATGGAGCTTATGGTGGTCAGCGCGATCGAGGCGGCGCCCAGCCTGGACGTGCGGCGGCTCTCGCTGAACTTCGCCGTGCTGCGCTCGGTGTTCGCCCGCGCCGAGGGGCTGGGGGCTGGGCCCGTTCTGCGGATCTGGCACCGGCTGCTGCGGCTGGCCTCCCGGTTCTGGCAGATCGAATCGTTGTACCGGGCGAATGCCAAGTACCAGCCGATGTGGCAGCCGCGTTACCTGTGCTTTCCTACTGCCCGCGACCTGCCCCGGATCACCGTGGCCGTGCTGAAGGCGGAGGCCTTTCTGCCGACCGGGTGGCGCCCGGCGCGGCGCACCGATGGCGCTGCCTCCGCGCCATCCCTCGAACCGGCCGGGGCGGGCTGATGGCGGGAGAGGCGCGGCACCGCACCGTCCTGCGGCGCGCCGCGGCGATCGCCATGCTGCTGTCGCCGGCGATCAACACCGGCGAACCGCCGCCACCCACTGCGGGGCGCGCCGCACCGGGCGCGGTGGTCGCGCTCGGCGACTCCGTGCCAGCCGGGTCGGCCTGCGACTGCCTGCCTTTCCCGGACCTGTACGCCCGCATGCAGGGGCCCACCGTGCCGACCGTCAACCTTGCGCACGGTGGCTTCAGCTCCGATGATGTGCTGGCGCAGCTCGAGTCGCCTGACACGCGCGACGACCTGACCCGGGCCGGCGTCATCCTGATCATGGTGGGGGCGAACGATTTGGCCGCCGCGTTCGACGGGGGCGGCGACGACGCGGCCTATGGGCGCGTCGCGGCGCGAGTCGGCGCCAACGTGGCCGCCACCGTCGACCGGATCCGTGAGTTGCACGACGGCCCGGCCATGGTGGTCGTGCTCGGCTACTGGAACGTCGTCAAGGACGGCTCCGTGGGGCTTGCCGAGTACGGCGATGCCGGCGTGGTGCAGTCGGCGACCGCCACCCGTTACGTCAACCAGGCTCTGCGTGACGCGGCCGCTGAGACGGCCGCGCTCTACGTGCCCACCTACCCGGCGTTCAAGGGCGTCACCGGAGACCAGGACCCCACCGACCTGCTCGCCGACGACGGCGACCACCCCAACGCGTTGGGCCACGAACTCATTGCCCGCACGGCGCACGCCGCTGTAGCTGCCGGCAGTTGACATCCTCCCGGTCCTGAAGGGTCCGGGATTCTCACGATCGCCCGTGAGGTTCCTGTTTCATCGCCGACTGCCTTGCCGGGAGGTTTCCCTTGAGGTCTTACGTCAGCTCCGCAGGCGTTACCTCTCCGCCAGCCCGGCGGCGAGGATGTTGCGCGCGGCGTTGATGTCCCGGTCATGCTCGACCCCGCAACCCGAGCACGTCCAATCACGCTTGAAACGGGGGTTGACAAAGGGTGTTTCATTGCCCCAGCCGGGCCAAGCCGAGTGGCCGACCATGCCGCCGCCCAACGCACCATAGTCCCGTTGCGCTACCTTGCATTGCCGAAAGTAAATGCACGGAGGACAGAGCGTTATATTCAGGTTGCGCATTGCATGCGGTCGCGTACAGAACGCGATTCTCGGCCCAATGCTCGTGACATCGCTACCGCAAGGTGCGATCATTCCGGGCCATGACGAACAAGATATTAGATACTTGCCAGCGAGTGGGGCAAAAGGCACGTGAGAAGCTCTTAAGCGGCCGTAACCGTGCCGCATTGACCACGATCTCTGGTAGTGCCCAGCAGTTGGGGCAGCGGGCGCGTGACAGGCTGTTCAGCGACGGTAACCGTGCCGCGGTGGCCAAGGCCTACGACGGTATGCGGCGGGTGGGGCAGCAGGTGCATGAACAGTTGTTCAGCGAAGGTAACCGTGCCGCAGTGGCCAGGATCACTGGTAACGCGGGGCGAATCGGGCGGAACGCCCGCGACGAAATGGTGCCCCAGTTTCGGAAATCGATCAGACGATCGGTCGACCGATTGGTCAGAAGTGTCCGCCGCTGAACAGGGGCGGGTGCTGCGACCGGTGCATTTCGGCAGCCCGCGCTGCGCCTGATGTCGAGTAGCTGGGAGGGCTTCACCTCCCGCTTCACGCCGAAGAGGTCACTGGTTCGATCCCAGCATCGCCCATCACCGGCGCATGGCCGCCGACCTGCTACAACACAGGTCGGCGGGCATGTTCGTCTCGTCCACCACCCCGTTTGGGTCGCGGCGGCCGGGCGCAGCAGCGAGGTCAGCGGGCGGCGTTCATGGTGAGGATGGACTGAGGGCAGCCGGTGGGTGGTTGTCCTTGTTCGTCGCCGGCTGGGCATTCCACCGCCAGCGAGGAGGGCGGGCCTTTCGATGTCGGCGCGAACAGGCGCGACCGCCGGGGGGCGACCAGGATCACCTCGCTGGGCTGGCCACCGCCTGCTCGATCGTCGCGGACGTACGCTGCGTACGCTCCCGGACGGCGAAGGTACCGATTGCGAACAGCGCTGCGAAGAAGATGCTGTCGGGCAGCAGGAACCAGGCGCCAGGCAGCCCGAGTGCGCCGACGACACACGAGACGATCACCGCGACCCCGATCCACCACGGCAGCGTCCGGGCCCGCAGGATGGCGATGCCCAGACAGATGGAGCCGACGACCAGGGCCAGCAGCGCGATGCCCTCGAAGACGGCGAAGCCGATCGGCTCCTCCGTCGGGAGGCCGCCGTGGGTGACCAGGTACGGCTTGACGAACGCCTCGGTCGTGCCTTCGCCGACATTGAGCATGACCAGCGCGGCGAATATGCCGGCGTAGCCGACGATGTGCAGCTTCGGCGCACGTCCCGCGAAGGCCAGGATCACCGGCAGTCCCAGCGCGGTGATGACGTCCCCGACCAGCGCGATTTCGTAGAACAGCGGCCAGAGGTGGTAGCGGAACACGTCCTCGCCGCTGCCGGGCGCGAGCAGATTGGCGGCGGAGTAGCCCACCGTCGTGACGATCGCGCCGACGATGAGCGCCCATCCGCCAAGGCGCCTCAAGTTCATGGTCATGGTCTCCTCCACGAGTTGCAGCGCCCTGCGCTGTGTGTGATGCCGCCCGTCGGCGGCGCGCCTTCAGCGTCGGTTCGGCCGACCGGTGGCGTCGTCGTGCCGCGGTCGGCACCGGGTCATCCCCCGGTCGTGAAATGGGCTGCTGGAAATGCGACCTGCGAATGACGCCACGCAGGTCCGCCGGTCGGTAGCTTTGCCGATGTGATGCGGGTGACGGCACCGGTTCAGGCCCAGGCGCGGGGTCGTTCCCAGGCGTGGGCGGAGCTGGCGGCGCGGGTGGAGTCGAAGGCGCGTGCGTGGCTGCGGCGCCTGCCGGAGGGGGTGCTGCCCGACGCGCTGTTCGCGATCGCGGTCGCCGGCTTCGCCCAGGTCAATCTCGTGTTCCAGCTCGACAACTCGACACCGTACGGCCCGATGCCGGCCGTGGCCGCCTCCACTCTGGTGGCGACGTCGGTGCTGGCGCTGCGCCGGGTGACGCCGCTGGCCACTGCCGTGATCGTCGCGGTCGCGATCGCTGGCCCGATGCTGGCCACGCCGCTGACGGTCACGCTGTGGGGCGACTTCCTGCCGATCCTGGTCGCCAGCTACTCGGTGGCCCGGCACAGTGAACGAGCGCGGGCCGCTATCGGCGCGGCCGCGATCGTGATCGGCTTGGTCGTCGTGTTCCTGCGCAACCCGGAGTCCGGCACCGTCGGCAACCTCCCGTTCGTAGCGGTGCCGTTGGTGGCATGCCTCATCGCCGGCCGGGTGCTGCGCGCTCGCGCCCGCAGCCAGTCCGACGACCGTGCCCGCGCACAGCAACTGGAAGCCGAGCGCGAGGAGGCGATCCGTGCCGCGCTGGCCGAGGAACGCGGTCGCATCGCGCGCGAGCTGCACGACATCGTGGCCCATTGCGTCAGTGTCATGGTGGTCCAGGCGGGCGCCGCCGAGGACCTGCTCGACCGCGACCCGCAGCAGGCCCGAGCGCCACTGCAGTCGGTTCAGGACACCGGACGGCAAGCGGTCGGCGAACTCCGGCGGATGCTCGGCCTGCTACGCGGAGAACAGGCCCGGCTCGCGCTCAAGCCGCAGCCAGGCACGGCGGACCTGGGCGACCTGGTCGACCACATGGCCGAGATCGGTCTGCCGGTCGAACTCACCGTGGAGGGCACGGCCCGGCCGCTGCCGCCCGGCGTGGATCTGACCGTCTACCGGATCGTGCAGGAGGCGCTCACCAACGCACTCAAGCACGCGGCGCCGACCACCGCGCACGTCGTGTTGCACTACGACGAGCAGTCCGTTCGGGTGAGTGTCCGGGACACCGGGCAGATGGGCGGAACGGGCGGTGCCGGCGCGAATCGGGTTGGGCACGGCCTCATCGGGATGCGCGAACGGGTCGGGCTCTATGGCGGCACGCTCAAGACGGCGGCGGTGCCTGAGGCGGGCTTCACCGTGACGGCACGGCTGCCGCTGCAGGCGGCGCAACAATGATCCGCGTCCTACTCGTCGACGACCAGGCCCTCGTACGCGGTGGTTTCCGCTCCATTCTGGACGGCCAGGACGACATCGAGGTGGTCGACGAGGCGGCCGACGGCATGGAGGCCATCGACAAGGCGCTCGCGCTGCTGCCCGACGTCATCCTCATGGACATCCGCATGCCGCGCAAGGACGGGATCGAGGCGACGCGTCGCCTGCTGGACGGCGGCCGCTGCCCGGCGCGTGTACTCATCCTCACCACATTCGATGAGGACGAGTACGTCTATCAGGCACTGCGTGCCGGGGCGAGCGGCTTCCTGCTCAAGAGTGCACCGCCCCGCGAGCTGGCCGGGGCCATCCGTACGATCGCCGCGGGCGAGGCGCTGCTGGCACCGGAGATCACCCGCCGAATGATCGAGGAGTACGTCCGGCGCCCACGGCCGGGCTCCGGCCGTCCCGCCGGACTCGAGACGCTGACCCGACGCGAACTCGAGGTGCTGGGGCTCATCGCCCGCGGTCGCTCCAACGCCGAGATCGGTGCGGAGCTCTACCTGAGCGAGGCGACGGTCAAGACCCACGTCACCCGCGTCCTGGCCAAACTGGGCCTGCGCGACCGGATCCAAGCCGTCGTCTTCGCCTACGAGTGCGGGCTCGTCCAACCCGGAGGCTGATACGGGTGTGGCCCAGGTCGTGCCCGTCCAGCTCGGTCCCTGGCACCGGCGCGGTCACCGGACACGCCGTGGCCGTCGCGCCTCCTACTCGTGGATCAGGTCAAGGAGGCCGGTGTTGGGGCTCGGGATGTCCACCGCGGTCGGCGCGCCGCCAAAGCGGGCCCATACATCGGATCTAAACGGATTCGAATACTTGATCTGACCCGTTGGACCCGTTAGCCTGGGGCAACACATCAGATGTATGCAACCTGCAGGCGAACTACTTACCCGCCGAGACGACCCAACCTGCCGGAGGCCGCGGCGCCGATGTTCGGCTACAGCGACAGCCTGCGCGAACCGGGGCGGGCCGCCGCCGTGCAGGGGGCGTCAGCCAGCGGCGGGGGTGAGGATCGACCGCCGCTGGCACTTTCCGCTGATAGTTGCGGCCCGGACCGCTGACAACGGCTGCTCCGCCGAGGGCAGCGGACCGGTCGCACCGATTACGGGCCTGGCAGGGAGCCAGGACCGGAGAAGCCTGGAGAATTCTTGATGTTCGGTAGGAAACACAGGCACCATCGGCTGCTGACGAGCGTCAGCACCCTGCTGGTCGTCGGCCTCGCCGGGGTGACCGGCGCTCCGGTGGCCGCGCAGGCAACCGAGGCCGCCGAACTGTCGTCGGTGACGGTGCGGGCCGCAGACGTAAGCCTGCCCCTGGACGGCAGCACGCCCCTACAGATCAGCGGCACCATGAGCGACGGGACCGCCGCCGACCTCAACGAGGCGCAGATCTCCGTCAGCAGCAGCAAACCCACGGTCGCCACGGCCAGCGTTGAGGGAACCTCGGGCACGGTTCAGGCCGGAACGATGACGCCTGGCGAGACCACCCTGACCGCCACGGTCACCCTCCGCGGGACCACCGCCGCCGGACAGGTCGGCGTGACCGTGCTGCCGGAGCCGGCCCGGCCGTTCCGGCACGACTACCACCAGACCCTGACCATGAAGATGTTCATGGCCGACAACAAGGGCAAGGTGTCCCTGAACTTCGAGCAGGGGCTCGAGGTCATCAGGAAGGTCGACAACCTGACCCGCGGCATCCCGAAGATCTATTACCTCGTCGGGTGGCAGTACGACGGGCACGACACCGGCTATCCCGCCTGGGACGTGGTCAACCCGAAGCTCAAGCGCCCCCAGGACGAGACGGCGCTGGACAGCCTGCGCTGGTTGATCCGGGAGGCGCGACAGTACAACACCACGGTCAGCTTCCACATCAACATGCTCGACGCCAGCACCACCAGCCCGCTCTGGGACACCTACCGAAAGGCTGACGTGATCGCCCGCAACAAGGACGGGTCGCTGCGCGAGTACGTCTGGGGCCACCCGATCAGCTACACGCTGGAATGGGAAGCCGGGCTGACCAAGAAGCGGATCGACAAGCTGTTCGAGATGGTCGACATGGCCGAGATCGGCACCGTCCACGTCGACGCCTTCCACCAGTACATCCCCGGCTACGGCACCGAGCCGATCAGCCCGTACCACGGCATCACGACCGACCAGGAGATCGAGACCCAGAAGAAGATCCTGCGCTACTGGCGGGACCGCGGGGTCGACGTGACGTCGGAGTTCGCCTACAGCTACCGCAGGGACCCACTGCTCGGGCTGCAACCCATGTCGTGGCACTTCCGGAACGTCGATCAGATGAAGATCCCCCCAGCCCTGCACATCGGCGGCGCGGGCGGTGACGTCAGGTTCGGCACCAGCATGCAAGGTGAGTCGACCATCAAGCGTGACCCGGCGAAACTGGGCGGGTTCCTGGACGAGTTCGCCAAAACCACGCTCGTCTGGTACTACCTGAACCGGCTGGACCGGCTGTCCGACACCGGCGGCGTGGTCACCTTCTCCGACGGCGTGACCAGCCGTCAGGTCGACGGCCGGCTCCGGATCACCCGTGGCGACATGGTGCTGCGCGATGGCGACGACGTCTTCGTGCCGGCCCTGTGGAACAACCGGCACCGGGAAATCGTCGCCTACTCGGCCGACGGGTACCACGCCCGGACGTGGCAGCTGCCCGCTGACTGGCGCGGCGTGGGCGCGGTGGACGTATACCGGATCGGGCTCGACGGCCTCACCCGGATCCAACGCAACGCGAAGATCACCGACGGTCGGATCGCCCTCAGCCTGCCCGCGGGTACGGCCGTCAGCGTCGTCCCCGCCCACACCGACGTCGGCGCCGCTGACACCAGCAGCCCGCACGCCTTCGCCGCCCGGGCGCCGAAGAACGACGTTCCGGTACCGCCCGCGCACGTGCGTTTCCAGTGGGAGCCGTCGTACCAGGCCGACCGTTACAGGCTGATCGTGGCCGAGGACGAGCGATTCCAGTCGGTGGTGGTCGACAAGACGACCACGGACACGGCGCTGGTGGTGCCGCAGCTGAAGCCGGGGGCCGTCTACCACTGGAAGGTCGAGGCCACGAACACGGCCACCGGCGCCAGCATCACGGTCGACGGGGCGCCCCTGACCTTCCGTACCGCCATCACCGAACTGCCCTCCGCACCGACCGGCGTCAACGCCTACCGGATGTCGGACGAATCCGTCTTCGTCGCGTGGCACGCCGCTCCGGGCGCCGCGACCTACGCCGTTCAGCGCCGCGCCGCCGGCTCCGGCTCCGGTTTCACCACGATCGTCGATGGCGTCACCGGCAGCAGCTACCTGGACCCCACCGCGTCACGCAGCAACGGGCCGTTCGAATACCGCGTGGTGGGGGTCAACGACCTCGGCGCCGGAGAGCCGAGCGCGGCGGCCGTCGAAGCGGCGGTGGACCTGTCGTCAGCGGCGTACCTCAGCGACCTGAACTGGGAGTCGGCCAGCGTCGGCTGGGGCACGATCGGCCGAGACAAGGCCATCTCCGGCGGGAACATCCGGCTCGGCGGCACCCGGTACGACAAGGGCCTGGGCGTCCACGCCACGTCGGAGGTCGTCTACCGGCTGGGTGCGAGCGCCCGGCTCTTCAAGGCGGTGATCGGCGTCGACGACGCCAAGAAGGGCTCGCCGGCCACCGTGGTGTTCCGCGTCTACGGCGACGGGGAGCTGCTGTACGACAGCGACGTCATGCGCGGCCAGCCGTACTCGACGCCGCAGGAGGTCCTGGTCGACGTGTCGGGGCACGACACGCTGCGGCTGGTGGTCTCCGACGCCGGTGACGGCAACAACAGCGACCATGCGGACTGGGCCGACGCCCAGCTCCTCTCGTTCACGTCGTAGCTCGAACCCAGGGAGGCCACCATGAGGAAAGTGAGACGTGGCGCGGTGCGCCCGGCCGTCACGGCCGTACTGCTGGGGGGACTGGTGACCGCGCTGCTGGCGGCGCCGGTGCCCGCCGGCGCCGCCCAATGGCAGGCCCGTGCCGAGGCCGCGTTCCAGAAGCTCCCGCTGCTCCCGACCCCGCCCATGGGCTGGAACAGCTGGAACAAGTTCCACTGCAACATCACCGAGGACCTGATCCGGCAGACCGCGGACGCCATGGTCACCTCCGGTATGAAGGCTGCGGGGTACGAGTACGTCAACATCGATGACTGCTGGATGGCGCCGCAGCGTGACGAGAACGGCGACCTGCAGTCGGACCCACAGCGGTTCCCTGGCGGCATCAAGGTGCTGGCCGACTACGTGCACGAGCGCGGGCTGAAGCTGGGCATCTACTCGTCGGCGGGGACGAAGACCTGCCAGGGCCGGCCGGCGAGTCTCGGTTACGAGGACCAGGACGCGCAGCGGTTCGCGGAGTGGGGCGTGGACCTGCTCAAGTACGACAACTGCAACAACCAGGGCGTACCGGCCATCGAGCGCTACACCAAGATGGCCGAGGCGCTCGCCGCGACCGGCCGCCCGATCGTCTACTCGATCTGCGAGTGGGGCGCCAACCGGCCGGGGGAGTGGGCCGCCGAGCTGAGCCACTACTGGCGGACGACGGGCGACATCAGCGACAACTGGGGCAGCGTCGTGTCCATCCTCGACCAGCAGGTGGGGCTGGAGAAGTACTCCGGCCCGAGCGCCTGGAACGACCCCGACATGCTCGAGGTCGGCAATGGCGGCATGTCGACGACGGAGTATCGCTCACACATGAGCCTGTGGAGCCTGCTCAACGCGCCGTTGATCGCCGGCAACGATCTGCGCAACATGAACGCGACGACGCTGGCGATGCTGACCAACCCCGACGTCATCGAGGTCAACCAGGACTGGGCGGGCGTCCAGGGGCACAAGATCGCCGACGAGGGTGACCTCGAGGTGTGGGCCAAGCCGCTCTCCGACGGCGGCGCGGCCGTCGTCCTGTTCAACCGCGGTCCCTCGGGCGGGCAGGTGTCCACCACCGCCGCGAAGCTCGGGCTGCCCTCGGAGCTCGCGTACACCGTGCGCGACGTCTGGTCCGGCGAGACCACCGAGACCACCGGCGACGTCCGGGCCTCCATCCCCTCGCACGGCTCCCGGATGTTCGTGATCCGCCAGGATCGGCCGGCGCACCACGAACCAGCGACCTTTCTCGACGTCCGCACCGACACCACCGGGTACGTCGACGCAGGCGCGACGTTCACCGCCAGCGTCGACTTCACCAACGACGGCGTCACACCGGCCCAACGCGTCGAGGTCGGGCTGGACGTGCCGGACGGCTGGTCCGCGCGGGCGCAGGACCCGACCCGGTTCGACAGCGTGCCGCGGGGACGGACCGTCACCGCCAGCTTCACCGTCACCGTCCCGACCGACGCCAGCAACCGCGCCTACCCCTTCACCGCGTCCGCGAGCTACCGGACAGTCGCCGGCGACCAGCGCCAGACGCCGGGGTACGGCGGGGTCACCCTCGCCGAGACTCCCCGGGGCGAGCGGTGGATCAGCGACCTCCACCCGCTGACCGCCAACGTCGGCTACGGTCGCGTCGGGATCGACAAGAGCGTCGACGGCAAACCCATCAAGATCGCTGGCGTGACCTACGCGAAGGGGATCGCCACCCACGCACCCGCCGAGGTGACCTACTACCTGGGCGCCAACTGCAGCCGCTTCACCGCCGAGGTCGGCATCAACGACGAGACCAAGGGACGGGGATCGGTCACCTTCGGCGTCCTCGGCGACGGCCAGAAGCAACTCGCGGCCACCGAGGTGATCCTCGGCAACCAGCCGGCACAGCATCTCGACGTGGACGTCTCCGGTGTGCAGGTGTTGACCCTGACCACCGGCACCGGCCCGGACAACAACAACTACGACCACTCCGACTGGGGCGCAGCCAAGGTCTACTGCGCCGACTGAAAGCGGTGTCCCCGCCGGGGGCGACCCCGGCCCGGCTTTCCTGACGGCTGACCTGAACCGGTTGCTCCCGGGGCGCTGCGCCCCGGGAGCAACCGTTGCATGGACCCAGGCTGATGCGGTTGAGCAGCTCGCCTGGGAGTCGGCCGATTTGCACGGCGGGTGATCAGACAGTTGACGATCTAGGAGCAACTTCAGAGCGGGCGTATCCCGCGACGGCCGATAGGACCCCTGCGGTACGGACAGATCCGATGTCTGCCCATCGGGAACTTCCTGAATCCTTGACCAAGCACCCAGTCGTGCGATAGACAGATGCGGATACATCGGATCTCTCAGGGGCGAGGCCATGACCTTTGCGGAAGGTGCCGATTGTCGTGTTCGCCTCGTGGCCTCTGATTTGTCCGATCCGGTCGGGCTAAATCACTTCGCGTGGGCGTCTCACGTCAAGGCCGGACCACCGACGTCGGTGGCCAGCGCGAGGAAGGAGGGCCTGCAGCGGCCCGACGCGACCGGCGCAGCCGGCATGCCTGTTCGGATACCGACCCCCGATTCACGATCTCAACGAGAAGGGAAGGACGCCAGATGAGACGACGCAAGTTATTCGCGCTCATCCTAACGCTGTCTCTCGCTTGTACAGGGCTAGCCCAGACCTCGACCGCTTCAGCCGAAGAGAGCACGAGCCTCCTCACGGGAACCGAATCCAAAGCTCTGAAGCTGTGGTATGACGAACCCGCGGCCGACAGCAATGACGGCTGGATTGATCGTTCGATACCCATGGGAAACGGTTACATGGGTGCCAACCTCTTTGGCGGCACCAAAACGGACCGAATCCAGATCACCGAGAACAGCACACAGGACTCGAACGACACCATCGGAGGCCTCAACAACTTTGCCGAGGTCTACCTCGACTTCAATCATAACGAGACCAGCAAGTATCGGCGGGAGCTGGTACTGAACGAGGGTGTGTCTCGGGTTCAGTACGAAAATGATGGAGTCGAGTACAGCAGGGAGTACTTCGCCAGCTATCCCGACAAGGTCATGGCGGTCCGCCTCAAGGCATCCGAGGCGGGAAAGTTGTCGTTCACACTTCGCCCCACGATCCCATACTTGACTGAATATCGTCAGCAGCCTGGCGACAATCGCGGCAAGAGCGGCACGGTTGTGGCGAAGGATGACACCATTACGCTCTCCGGCGTCATGCAGTACTACAACCTTCAATTTGAAGGGCAGTTCAAAGTCGTTCCTGACGGCGGAACGATGCAGGCGCACAATGATGGAGCCAATGACAACGGCACGATTTCGGTATCCGGCGCCAATAGCGCCGTCGTCCTGATCGCCGTGGGAACAAACTATAAGCTCGACAGTCAGGTGATATCCGCCGATAACAGGCTGGACAAACTCAAGGGATTTCCGCACCCTCACGCCAAGGTAACCAAGTACCTGGCCGACGCCTCGGCAAAATCCTATGACGAGCTGTTGGCCGCACACCAGGCGGACTACACCGAACTTTACGACAGGGTCAACTTTGATCTCGGTGCGCAGGTGCCGGCCGTCCCCACTGACGAGCTTATCGATGCATACCGCAATGGTGACTCGAGCCCGTACCTTGAAGAACTCGCATTCCAGTTCGGGCGCTACCTGCTGATCTGTTCCTCGAGGGCAGGCACGCTGCCGCCCAATCTCCAAGGAATTTGGAATGTATATCAGGATCCGCCGTGGAGGTCAGGCTACTGGCACAATGTCAACCTCCAGATGAACTACTGGGCGGCCTTCCCCACCAACCTGCCCGAGCTGTTTGAATCCTACATCGGCTACTACAACACATACTTGCCGCGGCAGCAGAAGTACGCCACCCAATATGTCGGGCGGTACAACCCTTCTCAGCTCGATCCGGGCGGAGACAACGGCTGGTCCCTGGGTAACTCGACGTGGCCGTACAACGGTTCCGGAAAAGCGTCTCATTCTGGCTTTGGTACCGGCGCGTGGACCGCGATGCTCTTCTGGGACTACTACGACTACACTCGCGACAAGAAACGTCTCGAGGACGTCGTTTACCCTGCCATGTACGGCCAGGCGAACTTCCTGTCTCGGTTCGTGCGCAACCGCGATGGCTATCTACTGGCAGATCCATCGTCCTCTCCCGAGAACGCGGACAGCCTGCAGTCGGTTGGCACCACCTTCGATCAGCAGATGATTTACGAGAACCATCGCAATACTCTGAAGGCTGCAGAGGTACTCGGTCGTTCTGATAATGTCCTTGACAAGTTGAAGGGCCAGCTACCCCTCCTCGACCCCATAAAGATTGGTAAGTCCGGACAGATCAAGGAGTACCGCGAGGAGGAATACTACGGTGACATCGGTGATCCCGCTCACCGCCACATCTCCCATCTTCTTGGTCTCTACCCCGGGCAGTTGATCAATGCCGCGACTCCTGCCTGGCGAGACGCCGCCAAGGTATCGCTGACCAAGCGCGGCAAGGTCGGCGGCACAGGCTGGGCCCAAGCGGAAAGAATTGGCACGTGGGCAAGGGCTGGAAACGGAGATGAGGCGTACTACTTCTACAACTACCTCCTCAAGAAACACCTGATGCACAACTTGTTCAACAACCATCGGGACTCCTACACGAACAAGCTGTTTCAGGTCGATGGAAATTTCGGTGCCACCGCAGGTGTGAGCGAAATGCTCCTGCAGAGCAACGACTATGCCGTGGCGCCGTTGCCCGCCCTGCCGAAGGCGTGGGCAGACGGCAGTTACCGAGGAATGCTCGCACGCGGCAACTTTGAGGTCTCAGCACGCTGGTCCGGTGGTCACGCCGATCAGTTCGACATCCTCTCCAAGTCGGGCGGCCCGTTGACGTTGCGGTACGCCAACATCAAGAACGCGGTTGTCAAGACGTCCGACGGCCAGGACGTGAGTTTCACCGCGAAAAATGGAGATGAAATCAGCTTCGAGACCACCAAGGGTCAAACTTACGTCATCACCTCCATTCCGGCCGAGAAGGCTGTATCGGCGCCTTCTGATCTGAAGGTGGACCTTGATCTGAAGGACATGGTCAAGATTTCGTGGAAGGGCAGCGACGACGCCGCGACGTACAACGTCTATCGCGCCGTCGGAAGCGCGCCGAAGTACGAGCTGGTCGCGTCTGATGTCAAGAAGACCAGCTTCGTCTACGAATCGGCCGATCTCGACAAGATTGACCAAGCTACTTTCCGGGTCACCGCAGTAGCATCAGACGGGCGCGAAAGCGACGGACCGACCACGGTAAGGCTGCTGCCGGACAAACCCAACGTGCGTGCGCTGCGCATCGATGGCGACGTGATTCCGGTGGAATCCGGAGATGGCGAGAAACAAGGTCTTTCTGCCGCCGAGGGTTCGTACACCGTGGGGATCACCTGGCGATCGGGCTTGCTCACAGAAGTTCGTCTTGCCGCGAGCGCGGACGGGGTTGCCACGCTGCGGAACGAGATGTTCAGCGCGCCCGTGAGGGTCTACCGCGCAGACGGGCGACCGGCGGATCACCGTATCGACGGGGACACGCTGACGCTGCCCACCCGGGCCGGCGAGGAGTATCGGATCGTCGCCCAGGCGGTGGTGACGGTCGATGAGCCCGCGGCAAAGCAACTCCCGAACTCCTCCGTTCCGATGTCGGTCACGCTTCGCGCCGAGGACCAGCTGACCCTGCCAGCGACACGGGTGCGACTGGAGGCCCCGGCCGACTGGAGGACTGACCCGGAGTCGGTCAGCCTCAAGCCGATCCGCCCGGGTGGTTCGGCCGCTGCCAGATTCAACGTCAGTATCCCGGCGGGAACCCCCGACGGCCGGTACCAGTTGACCGCTGTGGTCGCTTCAGACGAGTGGTCGATCCGGGTGCCGGTCCAGGTCGAGGTGTTCTGGCCCAACCTCGCGCGGGGCAAGCCCGCCACGCAGTCAAGTCTGCGTTCCGGTGGAGTGCCAGTACGTGCCGTGGACGGAAACACCAACGGTGTGTGGAGTGCCGGTTCGGTGACACACACTGAGTTCACGGACCAGCCGTGGTGGCAGGTCGACCTTGGTCGGAGCGAACAGCTCGGGCAGATACGGATCTGGGGCCGTACCGACTGCTGTGTCGATCGGCTGAGTGACTACTACGTGCTGGTGTCGGACGAGCCATTCGCGTCCGGTTCGCTCGACGAGGTCCTGGCTCAGCCGGGCGTTCGGGCCTACCACGAGGCCAATCCGCCAAGGCCGGTCACCCAGATTGGCGTCGGCCGCACCGGCCGCTACGTCCGCGTCCAACTCGCTGGCAACAACGCCCTCTCGCTGGCCGAGGTCCAGGTCTTCCCCGGCCCGCCCAAGTAAAGTCCGCCGCTGCCGGCCGTAGTTCGGTCTGTCGTTGCTGCGGACAGGCCGCCGTAGGATGATCTTGGGTCGAACAAGATCATCCTACGGCGGCCGCGGCCGAAGGGCCGGTACCGGCGGCGCGGTGACAGAGATCCGATGACTCGTGACCCCGAACCGCTCCTGTAACCGGGGGCCAGGGGCACCCACTTTGTGCACTTCAACGCAAGGGGGAGTCGGCCCGCCTCTTGGGATGATCAGCCGGGGATCCTTGACATCGGATGTCTCCAGGGAGACAGTGACCTGCATCATCGTGTTCAGACCTCTTGACTCGCCACGGTCACAAAGGAGGGGACGTGTCCCACCGCCGTATCGGCAAACCCGACCTGGCGGCCGTTGCCCCGGCCCGCCGTACCCTGCTCCGGCGGGTGCACACCGCATGGTCCACGCTGTCGGTGGCCGCGCTGCTGATTGTGGCAGCGGCCGCAGTCCCCGGCCAGGCGCTCGCCGATGCGGCGCACGCGGAGCCGCCGGCAGGAACGCCGGCGCCGCCAGAGCGACTCACCGTGATGACTCCGGCCACCGGCGTGGCCGCGCGTTCCGACCGCCGGCCGGTCGCCGGCGGGCTGTACGACGCCCGTGCCAACACCACGTTCATCTCCTGGGCCGGCCAGTACGAGGACAACTTCGTCCAGGCGTACAACCACGTCACGGGAGCCTGGTCGGCACCGGTACGGGTCGGCGATGGCGGCAACGACTCCCATAACTACCCGACCATGGTGCAGGCCGATGACGGACATCTGCTGGTTTTCCGGGGCCTGCACAACAAGGAGCTCTGGGTGGCCCGCTCGGCCCGCCCGCACTCGATCGACGGCCCGTGGACGGACACGATCATCCCGGAAGGCTTCGGTGCCACGTACCCGATGCCCTTCAAGACGGCCAGTGGCGAGATCTTCGTCTTCATCCGGGAGACAGCGCGCGACTTCGATCGGAAGTACCCGACCGATACGCGGCCGATGAAGTATGTGCGCTCCACCGATAATGGGCTCACCTGGCAGACCTCGGCGGAATTGACCGGTGATCGGTGGGCGATCGCGCCGACGACGCGCGCCGACAACATGAACGAGATCTACATCGGTCAGCTCCGGTACGAGCCGCCCCGCAACGGCCGCCCAGAGCAGGTACAGATCGTGTACACCCTCGCCGGCGGCGGGCCCGAGGGTCATCTCCACGATCGGTACCACAAGAACATCTACCACCTCACGTTCAGCCCGAATGATCTGCACTTCCGTGCCGCCGACGGGCACGACCTCGGCACCAGCGTGGACGACGCCGAGCAGGAGCAGTACCTGAAGGTGGCGGAGACCCCGCTGCAGACCACTAACCCCCGGTCTCCCGACTACATATCGTTTGTCGGCAGCAAGTTTGACGGCACACCCTTTGTTCTGTGGATGCAGATTGACACCGAGGGCGTGCTGCGGGATTACACGGGCGTGTGGACGGCGGGTGGCTGGGACACCAGGGAGATCGCCACCGGGGTACGCGTGCGCGACATGTACCAGGCCGGGCCGCTGAGCTGGCGCGTGTACGCCACGGTCGAGGGTTCGAAGAACGGGATATCGACGTTCCTGCTCTACGGTGGCGCACAGTGGGAGCCGGAGTCGGTGATCCCGACCCCGACGAAGTCGGTGCAGCGGGTTGAGGTCCTCGACGGTTTTCGTGACCCGGCGCGCATTCTCGTCACGGGTGCGAGCAGCGACCGAGACGTCTCGGTGGCCGACGGGGACATCTATGTCATCGGACGAGCAGTCGGGCCAAAGCCGTGCGATGACTCGACGGATGGCTGTTGACCACCGGCTTCGTTGATTCAGACACCGGCGGCGGCCGGCTTCCGGTCGCCGCCGGCGCGGTTCAGAAGGGCCTGCCGCCGCCTCGCCTTGCACAGGCACCAGCCACCTGATCGACGCCCTCCGCGCCCGCCGCCTGGTTGCC
This sequence comes from Micromonospora sp. SL1-18, assembly GCF_047921505.1. Taxonomy (NCBI): domain Bacteria; kingdom Bacillati; phylum Actinomycetota; class Actinomycetes; order Micromonosporales; family Micromonosporaceae; genus Micromonospora; species Micromonospora sp. SL1-18. The sequence goes on from NZ_JBLROA010000066.1 coordinate 23,760, forward strand.
GCGCACCCGGCGCTGGTACTCGACACCGGCGTCGTGCCGCGGGTTCGGTCCCAGGCCGTGCTCGTACCGCCACGAAGATCCACCGATGTGGACTTATGCGTCAACCATGGCGGGGTATCCGGGTAGACATCGGACCTTAAGAAGGTAAATGCTTGATTCCGTCTGGATTCAGCCGGTACGCTCCCGGAATACCTCCGATGTATTTGGTTCGATGCAAACCTTCCGACGAGTCGATCTTCAACGGCGATTGAGCACAGCGCCATGAGCGAGGAGGAACCCGATGGCGGAGATATCCCGACGAACACTTCTGCGTGGCACATCAGCCGCGCTCGGTGCGGCGACACTGGGCACGGCGTGGTCGGCGGCATCGCCGGTGGCATGGGCCAGTGACAACCCGGCGGATGGCACCGTCTACGAAGACATCGCGCGCGATGCGGACATGCGGTGGCGGCGGATGCCCGACAGTTGGCAGAACGGCCCGTTTCTCGGTAATGGATTCCTTGGTGTGCAGGTCTACCGGGGCGCGCAGGGCAACGTACTGAAGTTCATGCTCAGCCACTCCTACGTGCAGGACCAGCGGGACCAGTGGGAGGGGGCCGTCGGACTGTCCCGACTACCGATCGGCTACCTCACCTTGACGCTCGCCGGGCCGGTGACCGATGTGGACTGGCGGCTGGACCTGTGGAACGCGGAACTGACCGGCACCGTGACCACCACCCGGGGCAGCGTCAGCTTCTCCGCGCTGGTGCACAACAGCCGCAGCGTGCTCCTGGTGTCGATGACGCCCAGCATCGGCGAGGAGACGGCCGAGTGGGCCTTCCATCCGCTGGCGTCGTACACGACGCGGACGATCCGGCGCCCACCCGAGTACGTCGGCAACCCCGACCCGACGATCGGCCTGGCCGATTCGGTGCACTACGCGGAGCAGCCGATGCTCGCCGGGGGCGGATACACGACCGCCTGGGCGGAGAAGCGCAGCGGCACGCAGCGGATGCTCGTCGCCACCGTGGCCTACAGCTTCCCGCGCGCTACCTCAACTGACGAAGCCGTCCGCGGCGTGCAACAGGCGATGAACGCCAACCCCGATGCCCTGGTCCGCACCCACCGCAACTGGTGGAACAGGTATTACACCCGCAGCCTGGTATCAGTGCCCGACAAGCATGTGCAGCGCTTCTACTGGAGTCAGCTCTACAAGATGGCCTCGGCCACCCGTGCCGACGCGCCCGTCCTGGCCATCTGGGGGCCGTGGTTCCCGGAGAAGGGAAACAGTTGGACCGCCGTGTGGTGGAACACGAACGTCCAGGCCGCCTATCAGCTGATCAACGGCTCGAACCACCTTGAGCTCGATTCGGTGACCACAACGTTCCGCCGCTACGAGCACAACCTGGAACTGTCGGTCGAGCCGGAGTACCGCGACGGGGAGACCTACGCGCTGTCCCACCCCGGCGATCGGATGCTGCGACCCGGCGGCACGAGGACCGTCGGCATCCCCGGCCAGCAGTTCACCGACCAGACCGGCAACCTGATCTGGGCATTGCACAACGTCTGGCTCAGCTATCGGCACAGCCTGGACCAGCAGGTGTTGCGAGACGTGCTCTTCCCGATCCTGCGCAAGGCGGTGAACTTCTACGCCCACTTCCTCACGGACGGATCCGATGGCCGCCTGCATCTGCCGATGACCCGCTCTCCGGAGTACGCCGACGCTGCCGACTGCACGTACGACCTGGCCCTGATCCGGTGGGGCTGTGCCACCCTGATCGACTCCGCGCAGCAGCTACGGATCGCCGATCCGAGACTCGACCAGTGGCGCGACATTCTCGACAGGCTGGTGCCGTATCACCAAAGTGCCGACGGCGTCATGATCGGCAACGGGGTCCCGCTGGCCGAGTCGCACCGGCACTACTCCCACCTGCTCTGGCTCTACCCGCTGCAGGAGAAGCGGTGGGACCGCCCCGATGACCGGGAGATCATGCGACGTACGTTCGACCACTGGCGGAGCATGCAGAACCGCTGGCACGGCTACAGCTATGCGGCCGCCTCGTCGATGGCCTCGGTGATGGATTCACCGGAGGAGGCCCTTGACTTCCTGACCTTCTTCCTCGACGGCAACATCGTCGACAGCACCCAGCTCACCCCGAACACCATGTACCGCGAAGGCAGCAACTTCGCCATCGAGAGTCCGCTGGCCGCCGCCCAGTCGGTGCTCGACATGCTCGTCCAGAGCTCCGGCGGCGTGGTCAAGGTCTTCCCGGCCGTATCCGGCAGATGGCCGGACGCGTCGATCGCCGGACTCCGCACCCAGGGGGCGTTCCTCGTCGACGCCTCCCGCAGCGACGGCCGTACCGACTGGGTCCGCATCCACAGCGAAGCGGGCCAGCCGCTGCTGCTGCAGCACGGCATCGACGGTGACATCGACGTACGGGACGAACGTGATCGGCCGGTGCCGTGGCGGGCGCAGGGCCGCGCCACGATCTCGCTGCAGCTACCGGTAGGGGCGAGCGCGGTCATCACTCGACGCGGCAGCAGCCCGGATCTGACGCCGCGCAACGTCGCCCCGCTCGGCGACGCCCCGGTCTTTGGTCTGCCACAGCCACCAGCGAGTCGCTGAGTAAAAGGAGGTGCCTTCCCATGCGTAAAACCCCCATCTCGATCGCCTTCACCGCGCTGGTCACGTTGTCGCTGGCCACGCCGGTGGCGGCGGCGAATCCGTCCGCACCGACCCTGACCACGTCGCAGGCCCAGGCCAGCGCTGAGCCGGACTACGAGCCGACGCCGGAATCACTCAACCGGCATCAGGCTCCCCGCTGGTTCGATGACGCGAAGCTCGGCTTCTTCATCCACTGGGGCCCGTACTCGGTGCCGGCCTTCGCGCCGAAGAGCGGTGGTCGGGCGTACGCGGAGTGGTACTGGAGCGAGATGAACAAACAGACCGCCCCGACGTACCGCCACCACGCCGACACGTACGGCAAGGATGTTCCGTACGACCGATTCATCGAGCAGTGGAAGCCGGACAAGTTCAAACCGCAGGACTGGTTGGACCTGTTCGTCGAGGGCGGAGCGAAGTACTTCGTACAAGTCTCGAAGCACCACGACGGTGTCGCATTGTGGGACACCGCCACCACCGACAGGTCCACCGTCGCGCTCGGACCGCACCGTGACCTGGTCCGGGAGTTGTTCGATGCCGCCGAGGACTATCCGCTGAAGAAGGGGCTCTACTACTCGCTGCCCGAGTGGTACCACCCGGCCGGGGGCCGCGAACGGAACGGCCCGATCAACCCGTACACCCGCGAGCCGATCCCGTACACCGGGTACAAGCCGGTCAACAGCTACGTGATGGACCACCAGTACCCGCAGATGCGCGAACTGGTGGACCGCTTCGACCCGGACATCTTCTGGTGCGACCTCAACGGGCCGAACAACAGCAACGAACTTATGGCCTACTACTTCAACCGGGCCAAGAACCGACCGAATCCGAAGGACGTGACCGTCAACAACCGGTGCGGCAACGGCATCTCCGACTTCACCACGCCGGAGTACCGGGTGGAAGCCGACATCAACCCACAGAAGTGGGAGGCGACCCGCGGCCTCGGCAAGTCCTTCGGCTACAACGCCGAGGAAGGCCCGGACGACTACCTCAGCGCCGATGAACTCATCGACGGCTTCGTCGACATCGTCAGCAAGAACGGAAACCTGCTGCTGAACCTCGGACCGAAGGCCGACGGCACGATCCCCGAGGTGCAGGCCGAGCGCGTACGGGCACTCGGTGCCTGGCTGAAGACCAACGGAGAGGCGATCTACGGCACCACCTACTGGAATCACGCCGAGGATGCGCGCAGCAACGTCCCGGTGCGCTACACCGTCAAGGACGACGCCCTCTACGTGACCGCACTGCAGTGGCCAGGCACCGAGTTGACTCTCTCTGACGATCTGCCGCTGGCAAACAACAGCACGATCACCCTGCTGGGCTCGAACGGGGAGGCGCTGCCCTGGCGAAAGAGCGACGGCGCGGTAACGATCTCCATGCCGGGTGACGGCGCGTCCGCCACGGCCAGTACCCACGCGTACACCTTCAAAATCACCACCCCCCAGGTGCGGCAGGTGGTGCGTACGAAGCTGGACGTGCCGAAGAACACCGAACTGGGGCTGCCATTCACGGCGAAGCTGACGGTAACCAACCCGTCGAGCACGACGGCCCCCGACGGCCGCCTGGCCCTGCAGGTACCACCGGGCTGGTCGGTGACGCCCGAGCGGGCAGTGGTGGAGGAGCTTCCCGCCGGCGCGTCACGCACCGTCGAGTTCCAGGTGCAACCAGCGGCGAACGCTGAGCCAGACCGCTATACGCTCAGCGCGAGCGCCTCTTTCGGCCGGACCACGTACCAGGTCCACAGTTCGCTCCTGATGGGCTTCGACTACAACCTCGCGCTCGGCAAACCCGCCAGCCAGAAGAGCCTCTACCAGGGCAGCAACGGGAATCCCGGACGCGCGGTGGACGGCAACACCAACGGCGTGTGGAGCGGGGGGTCGGTCACCCATACCGCTCAACCCGAGTCCGAGGCATGGTGGCAGGTCGATCTCCAGCAGAGCTATCGGATCGGCGAGATCGCGTTGTGGAACCGCACCGACTGCTGCTCCACACGGCTGAGCAACTACTACGTCTTCGTCTCCGATACGCCGTTCACCAGCGACTCGGTGGCCGGGACGCTGGCCCAACCCGGCGTGCGGGCCTTCTATCACCCCGAGACCGCCGCGAGCCCCACTCGCATCCCGGTCGGCGCGGCCGGCCGCTACGTACGGGTGCAGTTGACCTCGGCCAGCGATCCGTTGTCGCTCGCCGAAGTGGAGGTGTTCGGTCGGCGCCCGAGCTGAGCTGCCGGTCTGGATTGCCCGCGCCGTTCGGCCGAACTCCGCCGAACGGCGCGGGCAGCCTGCCCGTGGTGCTGCGACGCGCCGCGGCCTTGACCTCAAAGATAGGATCATTTACCGCTCGTTCTTGCATCCATACTCTTGCCTAAGCCCATCGACCCGGATAGGGTCCCGAGACACATCAGATGTCTGCGGCTCTGAGAGGTTGCGATGCCCAAGCGAGCACTAGCCGGCCTGCTGATCACCGTGATATGCGCGAGCCTTGGCGGCTCGCCCGCACAAGCCGGTCCGGCGCAGGAACCATCCCCGCTCGCTGCCGGGGCGAGCATCGCCGCCGAGGGCGATTCCGGGATGCGCCTCTGGTATGACCAGCCCGCCCCGGACACCGACAACGGCTGGGAAACCCGCTCCCTGCCCATCGGCAACGGCAACATGGGCGCGACGGTGTTCGGGGGAGTGCGCTCCGAACGGCTGCAGTTCAATGAAAAGTCGCTGTGGACCGGTGGCCCAGGGGTGAGCGACTACAACTTCGGCAACTGGGCATCGCCGCGCCCGGGGGCACTCGACGGAATCCGGCAGCGGATCTGGGACGAGGGTGCGATCTCCGAGAACGATGTGCTGAAGGCACTCGGCTTGCCGTCGGACTCACCTCGCCACCGCCGATTCGGCGCGTACCAGAGCTTCGGCGACGTGCGGCTGGACTTTCCCCACGCGTCAACGTCGGTCACCGACTACCGCCGGGATCTCGACATCTCCCGAGCCGTCGCAGGTGTCTCCTACGTCGATAACGGCATCCGGTACACGCGTGAGTACTTCGCGACCTCCCCGGACGGGGTCATCGTGTCGCGGATCAGCGCCGACCAGCCCGGACAGATCGACCTGACCGCGCGGGTGACCGCGCCGACCAATCGCTCGCGCGCGGTGACCGCGAATGCCGGCCGAATCACCATGACTGGTGCGCTGAACAGCAACGGCCTGCGGTACGAGACGCAACTCCAGGTGGTCAACCAGGGCGGCAGCCGCACCGACGGATCGGACGGCGCGGTGAGTGTCGCCGGCGCGGACAGCGTCCTGCTGATTCTCGCGGCCGGCACCGACTACGCCAACAACTACCCCACCTACCGCGGCACCGCCCCCCATGAGCGGCTGACCACCGCCGTCGACAGTGCCGCCGCCAAGGGATACGCCACACTGCTCGCCGCCCACCAAGCGGACTACGCCGCCCTGTTCGACCGGGTCAGCCTCGACCTTGCCGGCCAGCTGCCGAACATCCCGACCGACCAACTGCTCGCCCAGTACGGCCGCGGATCCGCGTCAGCCGACCGGGCGCTGGAGGAGATGTTCTTCCAGTACGGCCGCTACCTGTTGATCGCCTCGTCGCGGCCCGGATCGCTGCCGGCAAACCTGCAGGGCGTCTGGAACAACCTCGAAGCCCCGCCGTGGCAGTCCGACTACCACCTCAACATCAACCTGCAGATGAACTACTGGCCGGCCGAGATGACCAACCTGTCGGAGACCGCCGAACCGCTCTTCGACTACATCGACAGCCTGCGGGAGCCCGGCCGCGTCACGGCTCGACAACTCTACGGAGTGGAGCAGGGCTGGGTGGCACACCACGCCTCCAACATCTACGGCTGGACCGGAGCCTGGGACCACCCGGCCTACTTCTTCCCCGAGTCTGGCGCGTGGTTCTCGGATCAGCTCTACGACCACTACCGCTTCACCCTTGACGAGCGCTATCTGCGTCAGGTCGCGTATCCGGTGATGAAGGAGACCGCACAGTTCTGGCTGGAGTCGCTGCAGACCGACCCCCGAGACGGGACCCTGGTATCGACGCCGAGCCGCTCGCCCGAACTCGGTCCCGCAACCGCCGGCGCGTCGATGTCCCAGCAGATCCTCTGGCATCTGTTCACCGACCTCCGCGAGGCCGCCACGATCACGGGGGACACCGCGTTCGTGGCCAAGGCGAACCAGGTGCTGAAGGACCTCGATCCGGGGCTGCGGATCGGCTCGTGGGGGCAACTGCAGGAGTGGAAGATCGATCGCGACGACCCGAAAGAGACGCATCGGCACGTCTCCCACATGTTCGCGCTGCACCCGGGCCGGCAGATCTCGCCCCGCACCACCCCGGAGCTCGCCGAGGCGGCCAAGGTGTCGCTCAACGCGCGGACCGACGAGGGTACCGGTTGGAGTAAGGCCTGGAAGATCAATTTCTGGGCCCGGCTGCTGGACGGGGATCACGCTCACAAACTCGTCGCCGACCAGCTCAAGTCGAGCACGCTGCCCAACATGTGGGACACACACCCGCCGTTCCAGATCGACGGAAACTTCGGCGCGACCTCGGGAATCACCGAGATGCTGCTGCAGAGCCACCTCGGCACGATCGACGTGCTGCCCGCGCTGCCGAGCACGTGGCGCGATGGCCGGGTGGACGGGCTGCGTGCCCGCGGCGCCTTCACCCTCGGCACCACCTGGCGGTCGGGCATGCCGACCGAGATCCGGCTGACCTCCGACAAGGGCGGCCGTGCCACCCTGCGCAGCGACATGTTCCGGGGCAAGGTGTGGGTTTACAAAGCTGACGGCAAGCCCGCCGACTACCAGGTCGACGGCGACTTGCTGACGCTGCCGACCAGCGCGGGGGAGAGCTACCGCATCGCCGCGCAGGCGACGGTGGCGGTGGCGGCGTCCACGGATGCCCAGCGCCCGGGTGTCGATTTGCCTGTCGCGGTGACGGTCGCGGCGCCCGACAAGCAGACGGTTCCTGCCACCCAGGCCCGCCTCGAACTGCCCGACGGCTGGTCGGCCACACCCACCTCGGTGCGAAACCAGCCCATTCAGCCGGGCAACTCGACGACCGCGGAGTTCACGGTGCGGATACCGAAGGCGGCAGCGGACGGCTCGTACCCCATCACCGCGATCGTTGCCACCGACGAATGGAAGCTGACCGTGCCGGTACGGGTGACGGTGTCGCGGCCCAACCTGGCTCTGCGCAAGACCGCCACCCAGTCGAGCCTCAGCTCGGGCGGGGCCCCGAGCCGGGCGGTGGATGGCAACACCAACGGGGTGTGGAGTGCCGGATCGGTCACGCATACCGACGTCCAGCGCCAACCCTGGTGGCAGGTCGACCTCGGATCGGTGCAGCAGATCGACGAGGTGGCGATCTGGAACCGGACGGACTGCTGCGCTAACCGGCTGACCGACTACTACCTGCTGATTTCCGAGGAGCCGTTCCAGTCGGGATCGCTCGACGAGGCGCTCGCGCAACCCGGGGTGTGGGCCAAGCACCATTCTGCGCAGGCGGGCTCACCAACGGTGACCGACGTTGGCCGGAAGGGGCGCTACGTGCGCATCCAACTTGCCGGCGAGAATCCCCTCTCCCTGGCCGAGGTCCAGGTCTTCTAAGCCACCGCGCTGAGCTCGGCGCCACCCTTGCCGAGCTCAGCGCGGATCACAATCAGAGTCCTGACGGCGGACGAGATCACCCGCTGGCAGGAGCGGGCGTTCGACTGATGTCCGGCATTCCATGGAGGCGGCCCCCTGCCACTGGCCGAGCTGCAAGTCTGCACGAGGTGAGGAAAATCAATGACGACCTATCCAGAACATAGCTGTGACTCTCCGCTTCAGCCCACGGCGTCGCGCCGAGCCTTCCTCGCCGGGGCCGGCTCCCTCGGGGCGCTGGGACTTACCACCGGATGGGCTGGCGAGGCGCTGGCCGGCGAGGCGCCCGCACGCCCGTTCCAGGACGGGATGCGCACGGGAGACGCCTGGACGGCGTACCTGCGGGAGCAGGACCTGACCTGGGGCGACATCCCCAAGAACTTCTACCAATCGCCGTTCATGGGCAACGGCGGCCTGGGCGCGTCGGTATACCGCATCGACCGGAACGGGCCATTGGCCTTCGTGCTCGGCGACAACCGGGTGCGCGACCACCAGGACGACAAGGGCAGCACCTTCGGCATGGCGAGGCTGCCCATCGGGCATCTCTCCCTCGACACGGTGGGCGATCTCGCCGGCGCTGACCTGCGGCTGTCGCTGTTCGACGCCACCCTCACCGGGGCACTGACCACCTCGGCGGGCACGATCCGGATCGAGTCCTTCGTGCACGCTGTCCGCGACGTACTGGTCATCAACCTGCTGCCCGAGGCGGCTGAGGCGGCGACGTGGTCGTTCACGCCGGCCAAGGCCGAGAGCCCTCGGGTGAAAGCCAGCCCGCCGGCGCCTGACGGACTCCGAGTCAACCCCGATCCGGTGGTGGAGACGGGCGACGACCGCGGGCGATGCGTCCAGGCGCTGGCCGTGGGCGGTCAGACCGTGACGCAGTGGCGGATGCGGCCCGAGGAGGACGGCAGCCGTACCCTGCTGGTCACGGTTGCTCACTCCTACCCGGACTCGAGTGCGGAAGCCACCGCCGCGGCCACCCTGGACTGGGCGGCCCGGACGCCACTGGCCCGGCTCCGCAACGAACACCGACAGTGGTGGCACGAGTTCTACCCGAAGAGCTTCGTCTCCATTCCCGACGCGCGGCTGCAGTCCTTCTACTGGATCCAGCTCTACAAGATGGCCAGCGCCACCCGGCGGGAGTTCCCCGTCCTCTCCACGCACGCGCAGTGGCAGGAGCCGACCCCCTGGCCGGCCACTTGGTGGAACCTCAACGTCCAGCTGGAGTATTGGCTGATCAACGCGACCGGGCACTGGGAGCTCGACTCGCTGACCCGGTCCATTGATGAATATCGCGGAAACCTGATCCTCAACGCGCCGGTCGCCCTCCGCGAAGACAGCGCGGTGATCGCCCGCAGCGCGCAGGAGAACCTGCGAACCGGCACCCCCGCGCTGCCCGGTTCGACATCAGGTACGCCGGAGGTCGGCAACCTGCCCTGGGCGATGCACAACCTGTGGCTCACCTACCGGCACACGATGGACGACAACCTGCTGCGCGAGGTCATCTTCCCGATTCTGCGCCGCGCGGTGAACTTCTACCTGCACTTCGTCGAGGAGGGCGCCGACGGCCGGCTGCACCTGCCCCGAACCTACTCCCCGGAATACGACTCGACCCGCGACTGCAACTTCGACCTGGCCCTGCTGACCTGGGGCTGCGCCACCCTGCTGCGGACCTGTGACCGGCTGGGCATCACCGATGAGTTGCAGCCACGCTGGCGGGAGGTGCTCGCGCGGCTGGTCGAGCCACCGCAGGGCAGCGACGGTCTCTGGATCGGGGCCGACCGCCGGCTGACCAGCTCGCACCGGCACTACTCACACCTGCTGTGGTTCTATCCGCTCTACCTCTTCGACCCAACCGATCCCGAACGGCAGGAGCTGCTGCAACGGTCGCTCGATCATTGGGTGGGATACGAGGGCGCCCTGCAGGGTTACACCTTCACCGGCGCCTCCTCGATGAGCTCATCGATGGGCCAGGGCAACAAGGCCCTGAGCTTCCTGAACACCCTGCTCGACCGGTATGTGCAGCCCAACACCATGTACCGCGAGTCCGGCCCGGTGATCGAGACGCCGCTGTCCGCCGCGCAGTCGGTGCACGACATGCTGCTGCAGAGCTGGGGCGACACCATCCGGGTCTTCCCGGCGATGCCGGACGCCTGGTCGGACGCTGTGATCCACCAGCTCCGGGCCGAGGGAGCCTTCGTGATTTCCGCCCGGCGCATCGCCGGGCGGACGGCCTGGGTACGGGTGCAGAGCCTGGCGGGGGAGCCCTGCCGCCTCCACCTCCCCGGTCTGGTTGACGGGCCGGTCACCATCAGGTCGACCCAGGGGCAGCCGAAGCCCGTCGTGTGGCACCGGGACGGCGAGATCCTGGTGCTCCAACTGGCAGCCGGTGACGATGTCGTCATCACGACCCCGGCGAGCCCTCGACAGCTCGAGGTCTCGCCGGTCCCCGTCACCGGTCAGGCCCCCTGGGGGCTGGCGCCGTTGCCGCCGATCGGGGTGACCGTGCCGGCAGACCTCTCCGCGTTCTTCGACAACGACGGGGTGTCCCCGCGCGACGCGATGACGGATGGCAACTTCGACGGATCGGGCTACACCTACCCGGCCGAGGAGCTGCCCGCGCCGGGACGGCGAACGGTAGACCGGGTGACCTGGCTGCTCGGCAGCTACGCGCCTGGCGCGGCCAACAACGTGGTGTGCCGGGGACAGCAGGTCGAGCTGCCAGCCGGCAACGCTGCCAACCTGCACATTCTCGGTGCTGGCACCAGCGGTGGTGCCGCGGTGAAGGCGCTGCTGACCTACCTCGACGGGAGCACCGCCGAGGTGGACTTCAAGCTCACGGACTGGGCCCGTACGCCGTCGTACGGCGAGACCATCGCGGTCGAGGCAGCGTACCGGCACTCGCAGACCGGCGTCCCGGACAACAAGACGGTGCGGTGGTTCCACCAGGTGGTCGCGGCCGACCCAAGCAAGACCCTGGTCGCAGTGACCCTGCCGGTCCACACCAAGCTGCATGTCTTCGGGCTCAGCGTGGAACGCCCCTGACGAGGCTGAGGCGGGTAGGTGCCGCGGCGACGGCACCTACCCACCTCGCCTAACCGCCCGCTCCGCGGCCTACCCGTGACGTGGGCGCATCCGCAGGCCGTGCATCCCACCGTCGACGGCGAGGACCACGCCGGTGGTAGCTCCAGCCCTCCGGCTGGCCAGGCAGGCGACAGCGGCGGCACCCTCCCGGGGGGGGGGGCCCCCCCCCCCGCCCCGGGGGGGGGCCGCC
>NZ_JBLROA010000067.1:0-35019 GCF_047921505.1 Micromonospora sp. SL1-18
CACGCGACGGTCAGGCCAGAGCGAGGCGGAAGCCGACGCCGCGGACCGCGTGGATCGCGACGCTCGCGCCCAGCCGGGCGAGCTTGCTGCGTACCCGCCGCACCACCGAATGCATGTCGGATCCGCGGCCGAGATGCTTGTTGCCCCAGACCTCCAGGTGGAGCCGCTCGTAGGTCCACACCCGATCTGGCGTGCCGACCAGGCACAGCAGGAGGTCGTGTTCCAACGGGGTCAGCTCGATCTCGCGGTCCAGCCAGCGTAGTACTCGCCGGTCAGAGTCGACGCACAGATCGGGCGTGGATTGCGTACCGAGGTCCGCCTCGGCCTCGACGAGCGCGGTCTGGACGGGCCGTGCTACCGGCGCCCCGGCCGCGAGGAACATCCGCGCCTGATCGACGCTGGAGACGATCAGGAAGGCATCGACCCCGCCGAGCAGTTGTGCGAGCCGGCTGCGTTCGGCCGGTGAGGACGCGATGCCGATTACCAAGGACGCGGCCGGAATCCCCCTCATCCTCCGCTCCTTCCGGTTCCACCCGATCCAGGGTCATTCCTCCGTGAGGCCGAACAATTTGCCGCTTGGCCCGGGTATTGGCGAACCTGGTGAGAAATGGCTGCAGATGGTCAGGGAGCAGTCGGTCCGGTGTTAACCAGACCGCGAAGAGGCTCTCTATCTCTTCGATTGTTCGAATCTGCGGTATATGGGCGAGTCGCCGGGTGAGGTCGTTGTGAGGCATTTCTCCGGCGGCCCACGGCTGCTTCCAAGACTTTGATATACTATTGTACATCAATGTAACGAGCAAGGTTCAATTCGCCCGTTACTCCCCGGTAGGGAACGCCGCAGGACGCACCCGGCGTTGACCACCGGCCAAATCGGGTACGCCGGGCAAATGGCCGAGCTGCTCGAAGACGGCGACATCTACTTCCTCTACCGACCCCGCGTCGAGGAGGAACACGTCGACTCACTGGAGGAGGTCCAGCGGCTGTTGGTGGTGCTGCACCCGTGGCACGGGCGGCACCTGCGGCTGCTGGTGGTCGGGCGCAAACGCCTGCCCGACATTGAGGTGCACGATCGTTTCTGGGCGTTCGTCGACGCGGTGGTGGACCGGCCCCAGCAACTCCACGAGGCCCTGCAGGCCCGCAGCTACCGCACGAGAACCCGCGACAACCGCCGGCAGCCGCCCGCCCGGCCCGCGGCGGAGGGCGCCTACGTGATCGCGCGACACGACGACCACACCCATCTCGCGTACGAACTCGAACTCCCGCCGCGCCTCGGCGAGGCCCAGCACGACCTCAGCATCGAGCCGGAGGCGAGCTACATCATCACGGTCAAAAACCCGCAGGCACCCTCCCCGCCCGGAGTCGGCCTCCGCGGACCCCGGAAGGGCCGACTGCCCGCCGCGCTGCAGTCGGCGTTCCACGGTCGCCGTTTCGCCCCGCTCGACCCACCCGACTTCCTCGACCACCCGGGAACCGAGATCGTCCTCATCGGGGCGGCCCACGACGCCTCCGAGGAGTTGCGGATCGACCTGGACGCGGAGGTGGAGCGGGCGGAGCGCAGCACCATCTTCGGCGACCTGCGCATCGGGCGCCGGGAGCGCCCGGTCGCCCCGCTCTTCACCGGCGAATGGGCCTGACTCCATCCTCGCTACGAGCAGGCCGAGTTCGCCCCTGTCTCTACCGGGAGGCCTCGACGACCCGTACTGTTTGGCCCCTGATCGGTCTGGTCACCTGTTTCGCCACACACGGTGGCATCCCCGCCGCGGCGCCCGTTGCCCGGCTCCGGTAGACGCTGGGCGGCATGCCGACCAGCTCGGTGAAGCGGGTGCTGAAGGTGCCCAGCGATGAGCAGCCGACGGCGAAGCAGACCTCGGTGACGCTGAGGTCGCCACGACGCAGCAGTGCCGTCGCCCGCTCGATGCGCCGCGTCATCAGGTACGCGTATGGCGACTCGCCGTAGGCGAGCCGGAACTGGCGGCTGAGGTGCCCGGCGGACATGTTCGCGCCGCGGGCGAGCGCCTCGACGTTCAGCGGCTGCGCGTACTCCCGGTCGATCCGGTCGCGGACCCGGCGCAGTCGCGCGAGGTCGGTCAGGTGCTGCGCCGTAGCGAGTGCGCGCCCCCACGAGGGGTGACACATGGAGAACTCCTCTCATTGGTGTCCGTGAGCGGCCGGCCGAATCGATGACCGGACGGCTCAGCGAAGCTCCTGGATACGGACCAGATTGCCGGCGGGATCGCGGAAGGCGCAGTCGCGGATGCCGTACGGCTGCTCGGTCGGCTCCTGGACGACCTCGGCGTCGCGGGCCTGCACCTTCTCGAAGGTGTCGTCGAGGTCCCGGGTGGCCAGCAGGATCCAGCCGTAGGTGCCCTTGGCCATCATCTCGGCGATGGTGCGGCGCTCGTCCTCGGTGATTCCAGGATCGGCCCCCGACGGTGCCAGGAGGATGGACGTGTCGGGCTGGTTGACGGGGCCGACCGTGATCCAACGCATCGTGCCCTGGCCGACGTCGCTGCGGACCTCGAAGCCGAGGGCGTCGCGGTAGAAAGCCAGGGACGCGTCCGGGTCGACATGCGGGAGGAAACTCGTGTGAATGGTGATGTCCATGACGATCATGCTACGTGCGGCTCCATGACCCGCACTTCTCGATTCCTGATCGACCTGCCCACCTTTTCTTCTCGCACCGGTAGCCTCGTCCCGTGCCGATCGAGATCGTCTCCCGTGATCGGCAGAACTGGGCCGGACGCTCAACTCACCCCAACCGGTCCGCCGCCCGTACGGCGAGGGCACGCACCCGATCGGGATCCGACGGGTACGCCCGAACCGTGGTCACCGCATCCCCGACCCGTACGACGGCGATGTAGTCGACATGCGTGCCGCCGGTCGGGCTCGACGGCAGGGTCGCCTGGTCCTGCCGGACGAGCAGGGACTCGTCGCCGGCGAAGCCGGTGTCCACGACGGCGAACCGCTCCACGATCGGCGTCGCGGGCGTGGGCCCGGGGTGCCCGCACCGGTCGATGACGGCGCGGACGTCGGTCACGTTGTCGCCGCCGCCGCCGGCCGCGTACCGCTCGACGATCTGCGACACACTCGTGACGCCCTTACCGGATGGGGCGGGGGCTCGATAGGCGACCATCTCCAAGGCGTCCTGCCGTGCCAGCGACGGGAAGTCCCTGGACCGGTATTCCGGGCACATGCCGTTCCAGAATCCCCAGTACCAGCGGTCCGCGTTCTCGATCTGTTCCGCCTGGAAGCGTCGCCAGTTGCCCGGGCCGAGATCCCGCGGCTGGAGCGGCAGGCTGGGGGAGGCCGGCGAGGCCGTGCGTGCCGGCGTCGACGCGGCCGCCAGGCTCGACGCGGCCGGGGGAGATGCCGACGCGGCCGGGGGAGAGACGCCATCTGGGCGTGACCCGGTCACGCCCGCGCCGAGGATCCCGGCGACCGCCGCGACGGCGAGCACGCCCGCACCCGCCCCGAGCACCTGGCGGTGGCTCCGTTGCCGGCCGCGCCGGCGTACCTGCTCGGCCGGGGCGAAGACGGCCGGCGGCTGCACCCCGCGCACCTTGGTGAACAGCGCATCAAACTGGTCAGACACCGCTCTTCTCCTCCTCCAGGTCGACGCCGAGCAGGCTGGCGAGCGCACGTCGACCGCGGGCCAGCCGGGCCTTGACCGTGCCCTCGGGCGCGTCCGTCTCCCGGGCGACCTCGGCCACCGGCAGGTCGCAGAGGTGGTGCAGCACGATGGCGGTCCGCTGCTCGACCGGCAGGCGGGCGAGCGCGGCGACGAGTGCGACCCGGTCCGCGTCGGGGCCGGGCACGTTGGCCGGCGGGCCGGACCGCCGGTGGGCGACGAGCCGGTTGCGGGCGCGCCGCCACCGGCTCACCGCGATCCGTCGGGCCACGGTGCGCACCCATGCCTCGGGGGCCTCGTACGTGTGCACCGTCGACCACCGCTGCCACGCCCGGGCATAGGCTTCGTGCAGCACATCCTGCGCCTCGGCGGCATCACCGGTCAGGGCGTAGAGGAACTCGAAGAGCCGCTGCCGGGTGGCCCGGTAGAACGCGTCGAAGGACGTCCTCTCGTCGTCCGTTGACGACGAGGCGACCTCGGCGTACGGCATGATGGCATCCCCCGGGTTATGTTCCGTCGAGCCGAACTGCCGGCTTGCGGTCGGCCTGACATGGTAGAAGACGCCGGACCGCGGGCTGCGGTTGCCTCGGCGGACCGCCCGCGCCACGGCTGTCCCGGTCGCGGTGGCCCCGCCGAGATCAGCGGTTGATAAGGCGGGAACCCTGGCCGTTCACGGCCGGGAGGAGCGCCGTCACGGGCCGGGATGTTTCTGGTTCTCGATGTACTCCTTGACCACGGTCAGGGGCGTGCCGCCGCGCGACCCGGCGAAGTACGACGGCGACCACAGATGCTCGCCCGACAGGTACGTGCGCGGGTGTCCGGTGAACTGGCGGCGCAGGTATCGGGATGAGACGCCTTTGAGGCTGTTGGCCAGCCGTGGCAGGGCGATGCTCGGCGGGTAGTGGACGAGCAGATGCATGCGGTCGTCTTCGCCGTTGAACTCCCGTAGTTCGGCGCGGAAGTCCCGGCATACCTCGGCCATGACCTGCTGGCAGCGGGTGAGGATCGGGTTGGTGAGTGCCCCACGCTGATGCTTCGTGGTGAAGACCGCGTGCGCGTAGGTGGTGGTAGACGACGCTTTTGCCGGGTCTGACATTGGGATCCGGGGTCCATCATGGATATAGGCCAACTGGTATGTTTCTCGGGTGAAGTTGGTGGTGCAGGTGAAGCTCCTGCCGACGCCTGAGCAGGCGGCGGCGTTGGAGGCGACTCTGCGTGCCTGTAACACGGCGGCGTCCGATGTCGCGGTGCTGGCGCGGGAGATCGGCTGCTACCGCAACTACGATCTGCGCCGGCACGCCTATCACGGGATCAAAGACGGCTACGGGCTCGGTGCGCAGGCCGCCCAGCACGTCATCAAGAAGGTCGCCGACTCCTACAAGACGCTCGCCGGCAATCTCAAGGCCGGCAACTACGGCAAGCCCGGATCGAGACGCCGCCGTAAGGTCGAGGCCAACCCGGTCATGTTCCGTTGGGATGCCGCGCAGCCATACGACGCGAGGATGCTGTCGTGGCAGCACGATGCCCGTACCGTGTCCATCTGGACCGTGGACGGGCGGCTCAAACAGGTCGCGTTCACCGGCTCGGCCGACCAGGTCAAGGCCGTCGCAACTCACCGGGTCGGCGAGTGCGACCTGGTGCACCGGGACGGCATGTGGTTCCTGTACGCCACGGTTGAGGTGACCGTGCCGCAGGTCTACGAGCCGGACGGATTCCTCGGTGTCGACATGGGCATCGCGAACATCGCCTACGACTCCGACGACACCCGCTACACCGGTAGCAAGCTCAACGGCTACCGGCGTCGCCAGCAGCGGCTCAGGCGCCGGTTGCAGGCCAAGGGCACCAAGTCGGCGAAACGGCTCCTGGCCCGCCGCCACCGCAAGGAAACACGGCACGTCGCGAACATCAACCACACCATCGCCAAGAGCATCGTGACCGAGGCTGCACGCACCGGCCGCGGAATTGCCGTCGAGAAACTGACGGGGATCCGCGACCGGGTCCGGCTGCGCAAGCCCCAACGGGTCACGCTGCACTCGTGGGCGTTCCAGCAACTCGGCGCGTTCCTGATCTACAAGGCGCGCCGGGCGGGTGTACCGCTGGTCCAGGTCGACCCCCGGTACACCTCCCAAACCTGCGCAACGTGCGGGTATCGGGATAAACGGAACCGACCCAACCAGGAAACCTTCCACTGTCGGTCGTGCGGGGTCGTTGCCCACGCCGACCACAATGCGGCTCGCAACATCGCATCGCGTGGTGTCGTGAGCTGGGGCGCAGTCAATCGCCCACACGCGGCCTAGCCTCACAGCCAGCGAGGACAGTGATCCGCAAACCTGCCCATTCATGGACGGGTAGTTGACGAGAAGTGGGTGTGCGGCCGGGGGAGCCGCTCCCCGTCGACGATCAGATCGACCTTCTCGTTGTAGAAGGCGACCAGCCCGGCGATCGGCAGGAGCGCCGCGGTCGGGAAGCTGTACGACCAGGCCAGGTCCGGGTGCACCGTGGCGTCGACGCGCACGGACCAGTAGCCGGTGGTCCGGCCCTTGTACGGGCAGGCGGTGGTGGTGTCCGACGGCACGAGGTGCCGGAAGTTCACGTCGGTGCGGTCGAGGTAGAAGCGGGTCGGCAGGCCGGTCTCGAAGACCAGCACCGGCGAGGTCGACTCGGCCAGGACGGTCCCGTCCAGCTCCACCCGTACGCTGCGCGAGGACCGAAGTGCGTCCACCCGTGCGTACGGGTTGCGGGGATGGACGAACACCTCCTCGTCCTCCTCGAACCAGCCGTCGAGGGCGGCCCAGTCGAACCGGATCATGTCGGCCAGCCCGGGCCGCGCGTCGTCCCCGTACCAGCGGGCGCATGTCCGGCGGGTGGTCTCGCCGACCCGCAGCCCGTGCAACCGTACGGTGCCGCGCCGCGACGGCTCCGTGCGCTGCTCGTCGACCAGCAGGTCACGGTTCACGTCCGCGCTCGGGATGTAGTACTGCGGATAGAACGGCCATTCCCATACGTATCGGGCCCGCGTGGTGTCCAGCACCGGCTCGGCGGCGAGGAACGCGCGGACCCGACGGGGCACTGGCTCGATATGGTCGACCGGGGCGATCATCTTCGGATAGTCCGGCACCGTCTCCTCCATCACTGGCTCGCGTCGGGTACCGGTTCAACGATCGGCGCGGCCGAGCGTTCACGGCGCGTGTGAGCTGAGGCACCATCCTCCCGCACGGGAATGAGATCAGCCGCCAGGTGATTTGGTGGCAGGTGTGACCGCCGCACAGTTCTCCGCCCGCCCCCGTACGGGCGCGACCTCATGACCGCGTCCGTCGAAACGATCGAAACATCAACGCCGCCCCGGCTCGCCGGTGACCTGATGAGCACCCGGCAGCGGCTACGGCTCGTCCTCGTGCTGGGCTCGCTGATCGCCATCGGGCCGCTGACCATCGACATGTACCTGCCCGCTCTCCCGGCCATCACCACCGACCTGAACACCACCTCGGCGGCCGTCCAGCTGACCCTGACCGGCACCCTCGCCGGCCTTGCCCTCGGCCAACTGTTGATCGGCCCACTGTCCGACGCCGTGGGCCGGCGCAAGCCGCTGCTCGCCGGCATCGGCCTGCACGTCGTCGCGTCCGTGTTGTGCGCCATCGCCCCGAACATCGGCACGGTCGGCGCACTGCGCGTGCTGCAGGGACTGGGCGTCGCGGCCAGCTCCGTGGTGGCGACCGCGGTCGTCCGCGACCTGTTCAGCGGTGCCGCCTTCGCCCGGCTCTTCTCCCGGCTGATGCTGGTGATGGGCGTGGCCCCGATCCTGGCCCCCACCCTCGGCAGCGCACTGCTGCGCTGGTCGGACTGGCGGGGCGTGTTCGTCGCCCTCGCCGTTTTCGGCGTTCTGCTGGTCACCGTCGCGGCCCTCCGACTCCAGGAAACCCTGCCGCCCGAGCGGCGCCGCCGCGGCGGCGTGACCGCCACCCTGCGGGACTACAGCGCGCTGCTGCGCGACCGGACGTTCGTCGGCCTCGTGCTGGTCACCGGGCTCGCCATGGCGGCCCTCTTCGCGTACGTGGCCGGGTCGTCGTTCGTGTTGCAGCAGCAGTACGGCCTCGACGAGCAGCAGTTCGGGCTCGCCTTCGGCGCCGGCGCCGTCGGCCTGATCACGGCCACGCAGCTCAACGTGCGGCTGCTGCGCCGGTACTCGCCGCAACGGATCCTCGTCACCGCCCTGGCCGTGGGCACCGCGGCCGGGGCCCTGCTGGTCGCCGTCGCCGCCACCGGCTTCGGCGGCCTCGCCGCCGTCCTGGCCGCGCTGTGGGTGGTGCTCGCCGCGGCCGGGCTCGCCATGCCGAACGCACCCGCCCTGGCGCTGTCGCGCCACGGGGAGGCGGCCGGCACCGCGGCCGCGCTGCTCGGCGCGGTGCAGTTCGGCGTGGGAGCCCTGGCCGCGCCGCTGGTCGGCGTGCTTGGCACCGGCAGCGTGGCGATGGCCGTGGTGGTCGCCGCCGGCATGGCCACGGCGATGGCCGTCCTGCTCGTGGTCGTCCGGCCCGCGCGGCTGGCCGAGGTCGAACCAGCCGCGGTCGCCGTCGCCGCGCACTGACCCGACTCCACCGGCCCGTCGTTCAGCAAGCTGACCGGCGGGCCGGTGGACGCGGCGTTACTGCCGGTAGTCCCGGCGATCCTCGTCTGGGATCGGAATCTCCTGGTTCTGCTCCAGCGCGTCGGCCGCGGTGAGGTCGGCGCGCACCGAACTGCTCAGGTCGGCATCGTCGCTCGGCGGTCGCAGGGTGCCCTGCTCCGCCAGGTCCGCCTCGGACGCCTCCGGCACCGCGTCCGACACCCGGTCCGGCGGGCCGACCACGGTCTCGTCCTGCCGCTGCTCCTGCGCGTCGGCTTCCGGGGGCCGGCGCAACGGATCGGCCTGCTCGTCCCGCTCGGTGCTCACCGCGATCCCCCGACGGCCCCGCTCACCGCGTTCGCTCGACGAACGGGGCGGTCAGGTCGGCGACCTCGCCGTACTCCGCCGGCAGTTGCGAGACGACGTCGCCGTACCCGTCGGGCGGAAGGGCCTCGCGGAGGACGTCGAACACCGCCGTCACCCCGTCCTTCGCCTGCGTCACGTCGATGTCGGCGCGCCCGCTGACCCGCTCGACGAAGACATCGCACCCGAACCGCTCGGCGGTCTCACCGGAGGCGAAAGCGTACGGCCGCAGACCCCGCGGAAGCCGGCCGGCCAGGTCCCGCGCCTCGCCGCCGTCAATCCGCTCCGCCAAGGTGGTCAGCGTGGCCCGGATGAGGGCGGTCGCCTGCTCCGACGACGTCCCCGTACGCTTGGCCACCAGGCCGATGAACTGGTTGTCGTCCATCTGCAAGGCCCTTCTCTCGGATTGCTGCCCGCGTTTTCCCCGCCTTCGCCACCTCAAACGGCACGGCCCGCGTACGCAGCAGGTGGTGCAGCGCGACCAGCGGCACCACGCCGACCGGGTACCAGAGCAGGTCGACCGGGTCGAACTGCACACCCAGCACCAGCCGGGCCAGCAGGCTCCGCGCCGACAGCGCCGCCGGCACACCGGTGAGCTGGAAGCACTCCACCGCCCAGCAGAAAAGGATGGCGGCCGTCCCGGCCGGCAGCGGAGAAAGGCGCGGACACAGGAACAGCACGCCGACATAAACCATGGATGCGTAGAGGGCGGTGCCCGAGTATTGCTCGAGGCGCCCGTCGGCGAGGACGCGGATGGCCAATGCCACCGCCAGGAACAGGCCCGCCGCCACCAGCAGGATCAGGCGGGCCACCATCGGCCGGATCGACATCGTGGTGATGCTACGGGCGACGACGGCCCCCGGGGTGTCCCGGGGGCCGTCGGCCGGACAACCGTCAGCGGTAGATGTGCACCGGGGTGCCGACCCCGATAATCGACCAGAGCCGGTTCATGGCCGGGACGGGCACCCGCACGCATCCGTGGCTGGCCGGATACGCCGGCACCGAGGGGGCGCCGTGCACCGCGTAGCCGCCCGTGAAGTAGTTCGGCCGCCACAGCAGGCCGAGGTCGCTCTTCCGCCAGCCGTCGATGCGCCGCTGCACCTTGTAGTTGCCGGTCGGGGTCGGGGTGCTGGCCTTGCCGCTGGACGCGTCGAGGATGCGTACCACCGAGCCCCCGCGGGCCAGGTACAGCACCTGCTTGGTCAGGTTGGCCTCCACGGAGTAGCCGGAGTGGTTGTACTTCGGCTTGGGGACCACCGGGCGGTCGAGCGCCGCCCAGGTACGCGGCCCGACGATGCCGTCGCGGGAAAGGCCGTTCACCTTCTGGAAGGCGACGACCGCGTGGAACGTCGACGGTCCGAAGGCCCCGTCGACGCCCCCGACGTCGTAGTGCAACGCGGTGAGCCGGCGTTGCAGAGTGGTCACCGCCGCGCCCTTAGAGCCCTGCCGTAGGACCGGCTGGCTGCTGGTGGCGGCGGCGACCGTCATGACGGGGGCGGCGGTGGGGGCGCTGGTGGCCGGACCGGCCGCCGACGCCGAGGTGACCGGGGCGGCCAGTCCGGCGGCCACGAGGAGAGCCATCCCGAGCGTGGCTCGCGAGGCGTGCTGGCGGGTGGTGTGTGGTGAGACGGGTGACATCGTCCCTCCCTTTCGTATTCGTGGGCATCACGGTAGTCGGCGAAGGCGAGGGCGGCGATCCCGTTCGGCGTCACATGTGGAGGTTTCGCCGAATCGGGCGACCGGGGCGTGAGACCGATCGGCGTGCCGGGCCTCAATCCCGCCGGTAGCGTGCAGGGACGAGACGATCAGCGCGAGGGGGCTCCGCAGTGCAGACGACGACCGTGGATGTGCCGACCGGCGACGGCGTGGCCGACGCGTACCTTGCCCGGCCCGACGGGGACGGCCCCTTCCCGGCGGTTCTGTTCTTCACCGACGCGTTCGGACTGCGTCCGGCGATGGCCGGGATGGCCGAACGGATCGCCGCCCGCGGCTACGTCGTGCTGGTGCCGAACCTCTTCTACCGTGCCGGCCGGGCGCCGCTGATCGACCTGTCCACCTTGGCGGACGCGGACCGGCGCGGGGCGCTGTTCAAACAGCTCCGCCCGATGATGCGAGCCCTGACCCCGGAGGTGGCGGCCCGGGACAGCGCCGCCTACCTGGACTTCCTGGCCCGGCAGCCGGGAGTCGCGTCCGGACCGGCCGCGATCACCGGCTACTGCATGGGCGGAATGAACGCGCTGCGGGCCGTCGAGGCGCATCCAGATCGGATCGTCGCGGCGGCGGTCTTTCATGCCGGGCGGTTGGTCACCGACGCCCCGGACAGCCCGCACCTGGCCGTCGGCTCGGTCGCCGGTGAGCTGTACTTCGGCCACGCCCACCGGGACCCGTCGATGACCGCCGGGCAGATCGCCACGCTGGACAAGGCCCTGGACGCGGCCGGCGTCACCTACCGCTCCGAGGTGTACACCGGCGCCGCGCACGGCTACACCCAGTCCGACACGCCGGTGTACGACGAGCGGGCCGCCGAGCGGCACTGGGCCGCCCTGTTCGACCTGCTCGACCGGACGTTCCGCCGCTGACCCCGGCTGGCCGTCGGCCGGGCGCGCCCGGCTCCGGGTCGCGCATCCGGCTCGGATCCGGCGGGCAGGCCACGGACCGGAAACTGGCCCCTGCCAGGGACTGTCCCGGCTGACTATCGTCGCCGCATGAGCATCGACCCGGGCAGTCTGCGCCGGCGGTTCGCCGCGCTGACCACCGCCCACGTCGCCGACGCCTGCCTGCGGGCCGGCGTCCCGGTGCGCTGCGCCCCGCCCGGGATGGGGCCGGTGGTGCCCGGCGGTCGGGCGGCCGGGCGGGTGCGCCCGACCCGGCACGCCGGCAGCGTCGACATCTTCCTCGAGGCGATCGACCGGGCCGCGCCCGGCGACGTGCTGGTGGTGGACAACGCCGGGCGCACCGACGAGGCATGCGTCGGCGACCTGGTGGTGCTGGAGGCCCAGGCGGCCGACCTGGCCGGCGTGGTGGTCTGGGGACTGCATCGCGACACCGTGGACATCCGCGCGGTCGGGCTGCCGATGTTCAGCCTCGGCGCCACGCCGACCGGGCCGCAGCGGCTCGACCCGCGGCCGGCCGAGGCGTTGACCTCGGCGCAGGTGGGCCACTGGCAGGTCGGCCCCGACGACGTGGCGCTGGCCGACGAGGACGGCGTGCTCTTCGTGCCGGCCGTCCGGGTGGGAGAGCTGTTCGACCTCGCCGAGTCCATCCGGGACGTCGAGCGGCGGCAGGCCGAGCGGATCCGGACCGGCGAGCCGCTGCGGGCGCAGGTCGGCTTCGGGACGTACCTGGCCGCTCGGGAGGAGCAGCCGGCGTTGACGTTCCGGGAGCACCTGCGCCGGGTGGGTGGCGCGATCGAGGAGTGAGGGTCAGCCCTGAGGCATCCGTACCGCCGGTAACCTGCACCTGGACGGGACGCTGCCGGGAAAAGTTGCAGCGAGGCAACTAAGATCCGGGGGTGGTCGGCGCGGGAAGCACAGATGAACAGCGATTACGCCGCATCGAGTCGGTGACCGACGCCACGCTGTCCCGACTCGACGTCGCCGACCTCTTCGACGAACTCCTCGACCGGGTACGTGACCTGCTGGAGGTCGACACGGCCGCCATCCTCCTGCTCGACGTAGCCGCCCGGCAGCTCGTGGCCACCGCGGCCAAGGGGCTGGAGGAGGCGGTTCGCCGGCGGTTCCGGGTCTCCGTCGGGCGAGGGTTCGCCGGCCGGGTCGCCCTCAGCAAGCGGCCGGTGATCATCGAGCGCGTCACGGCGGACCTGGTGGTCAACCCGGTCCTGCTGCAGGTCGGTGTCCAGTCCCTGCTGGGCGTACCGATCACCGTCCGCGGCGACCTCGTCGGTGTCCTGCACGTCGGCAGCCTCACGCCGCGTCGGTTCACCCCCGATGACGTCCGTCTCCTGGAACTGGTCGCCGACCGGGTCGGCCTGGTCAGCCAGGCCCGCGCGAGCAGTCTGGACCGTGCCGCCACACTGGCCCTGCAACGCAGCCTGATTCCCACCGAACTGCCCGAGGTGCCCGGTCTCGAGATGGCCGCCCGGTACGTGCCAGGCCACGCCTCCGGCGTCGGCGGTGACTGGTACGACGTCTTCCCGCACCCCTCCGGCTCACTGGGCGTGGTCGTCGGTGACGTGTCAGGACACGGGCTGCAGTCCGCGGTGGTGATGGGCCGCATCCGCAGCGCCCTGCGGGCGTACGCGCTGGTCTGCGACGACCCGGCGGAGGCGCTGGCTCTCCTGGACCGGAAGGTGGTCCATTTCGAGGCCGGCAGCCTGACCACCGTCCTGTACGCGATGATCTCGCCGGACCGGTCGCACGTGCGCATCTCCCTCGCCGGGCACCCCCGCCCGGTACTGGCCGTGCCCGGCCAGCCCAACGCCATGCTTCCCGCGCACATCGACCCGCCACTCGGCACCGGGCACCCGCACCCGCAGCGGCACACCACCACAGTCGACCTCCCACCCGGCGCGGTTCTGGTCTCTTACACCGACGGGCTCGTCGAACGCCGCGGTGAGCTGCTCGACGCCGGCATCGCCCGGTTGATGGCCGCCGTTCCGCTGGCCCCCGTCGAGACCGTCTGCGCGACCGTCATGGGGACCCTCGACGTCGAGCCGCCGGCGGACGACATCGCCCTGCTGGCCCTCCGCCGGCTGGAAAGCTGACCCGACGCGCCGCCAGCCGCCCCGGATCAGTCGGGCGCATCCGGGCCCGTGCCGTCATGGCCAGTCATCAGGACAGGCGGTCGACCGTGGCGGGGATGAGACCGTGGCCCCGCGCCAGGCCGGTGAGCTGGCGCAGCAGCCAGCGCAGCGCGTTGCTGGCGGCCGGCTGCGACGTCACGTCGAGGCACCACGTGCCGCCGACGTGCCGCATGTCCCAGTGGAAGTTCGTGTCGTTGACCCGCAGCCGGCCGCTGCCGACCACGCCCGGCTGTGTCCCGGTCGGGCTCGCGGTGCCGTTAAGCCACAGCAGCGTGCTCAGGCGGGCCAGTTGGCGGTCGTCCAGCTCGCCGGCGAAAAGTACCCGGTGGACGTCCGTGCCGGCACCCAGCCGCAGTGGCGTACCGGATGACAGCGGTACGTCGTCGTGGAAGTGGTCGCGTAGCGCCGGCTCGTCGGGGAGCGTACCGCCGCCGAGCTGGCGGTAGGTGGCCTCCGCGGCGGCGCGGTCGACGGCCGCCAGGCGGGCGCGGAGCTGCCGGTCCGTGCGGACCGCCCGGGCGAACGCGGCGGAGCTCCACCAGCCGCCGTCGGCCGGTGTCCAGCCGGCGCTGCGCAACCGTGCCGCGGAGAAGTCGTCGGCCAGGACGAACTCCTCGACCACGAGCCCGGCCGCAGGCATGCTGCCCGCGTCGGTGTGCAGCAGGTAGTAGTCGAGTGTGCTGTTGTTCGCGCGCCGCAGCAGGGTTTCCGTGGTCATTTCGGGACGGTACCGCCGGGGTGGCCGCAGCGCACGCTCGCGGCGGCAGGTCGGAGTCGAAACCGCGGCACGGAGCCGGGTGCGCCTCATCGGACCACGTGGCCCGCCTGGTCCGATGAGACGGCCGATCCCCCATCGCGGTGTCGTCCCGCCGACGTCAGGCGGGGACGACGGCGAGTCGGGGCCCGGCGGGCGGCGCCGTGCCGGCCAAGCTCAGCAGGGTGTGCCCGGTGGCGTCGTCGACCACGGCGACCCGCACCGCGTCGGGCTCCTGGTCGGCCAGTGGGACGGCGAACACCGCGGTCACTGGGCGGCCCTGGTAGTGTGCGGCGTGCCCGACGAAGCGCCAGTCACCGTCGTCCCAGTGCTCCCGCACATCGGAGCGCAGCAGCGGCGCGACTCGCCGGTAGGCGTCACTGAGCTGGAGTTGCTGCACGGTGGCGAGCAGCGGCACGCCGGAGCCGCCGCGCAGCGGGTGGGTCAGCCGGGCGCGCAGCCGGCGCAGCGGCAGCAGCCAGGCGGCGTCCAGTTCCGGCGAGAGCGCCACCACCGCCGCCAGTTCGGCGAGCAGGACGGCGGTTCCGGCAATCGGCCGTGCGGAGAGCGCGGCCGGCCAGCCGCCGGGAGACGCGACGGCCAGTGCACCCGCCACGACCAGCAGCGCGGCCCGGCCCAGGCTGCGGCCGGAGACCGGGGCCGATCGGGCGCTCAGGCAGCCGCACGCGGAGGTGGGCGCGGCCCGCCGGGCGTACAGGAGGTAGGCGAGGAAGCCGACGGCCAGGATGGTCGCGGCGAGTGCCTCCAGCCGCAGTGCGGGCGGCAGCAGGAGCAGCGCGCCGAGGGTCAGCTCGACCCCGCCGAGCAGCCGGTACGCGGGCAGCGCCCGGCGTTGGCCGAGCAGCCGGACGAGTGCCGACCGGTTGGCGGCTGCTGCGGCGTGCCGGCTGAACAGTTTGACGCGCGCGGACCAGATCAGCACCGCACCGACGACCAGCGGTTGCAGCGCCGCGATCAGTTCGATCATGGGTTCTCCCATCGGGTTGTCCGGCCGGCGGTGCCCGGGCGGTACGCGCGCACCACCCGGGCGTCGTCGGTCAGGCGGCGGCGTAGACGGTGGCGATGCTGATCTCGTTGGTGTCCGGATGCCAGGCGCCGAGCACCTGGACGTGCCGGCCGACCCGCAGCAGCGACATGTCGCTGACCGCCGGGGTGCCGTTGTAGACCGCGGCGGATCGTCCCGGCACGACGTGCGCGACGATCCGGCGGCCCTGGTGGTCGAGGTGCAGCACGTTGCGGCCGACCGACGCGATGTGCGCGTGCAGGTTGACGATGTTGACCCAGATGGAGTCGGCGGCGAGCGTGCCGTCGGGCAGGCGGAGGCCGCGGGCGTAGAGGCCGTCCCCGACGGCGATCTGGTCGAAGGTGGTCGGGTTCAGCTTCCAGATGCTCGTGCCGTCGGTGACCCGGATCGAGTGCAGCACCGTGTCCGAGCCGGTGACCAGCAGCATGTGGCCGGAGATCTTGCTGATCCGGCCCTCGGCGAAGTTCGGGTCCGCCGCGCCGGGTTCGACGGTGACGGGCTCGGCGGCGAAGGCCGCCTCGGGGGCGAGTGAGCCGAGTCCGGTGGCGCCGACCACGCCTCCGAGCGCGGCGGTGGCGAGCAGCCGCCGACGGTTCACAGTCTGGTTCATCGTGGCGCCCTCCGTTCAGACGATGTCGACCGAGCAGGGCCGCAGCCCGGTGGAAAGACTGGCGATGGCGCTGTACGCCGCGGGCGTCAGGTCGATGATCCGGTTGGTGCCGCAGGACGCGCCGCAGCAGGTGCGCTCGCCGCAGAACGAGACGGTGCGGGGCCCGCAGTCGGCGATCGTGGTGCCGACCCGCAGGCCGCTGCAGGGGTTGGTGGTGTAGTGCCGGAAGCCGCAGGTGCGGCGGCTCATGCTGACGCCGCAGGCGTCCGGGCGGGTGATGGAAAAGCATGCGTCCGAGGCGTTGGGCCAGGCGTGCTGGTAGTTGCCGGATTTGCAGGTGCCGCAGGCGCCTCCGCCCGCGGTGCCGCAGGGACCCCAGGCGCTGCCGCAGCAGAACCAGGACATCTCGCCTTGCAGAGCTGCCATGGGTACCTCCTCCCATCGTCGGTAATCGACAGCGACAAGTGTCGATATAGATGAGGATTGTTGTGTCGGAAATAACCAGAAGTCAACGTCCAGGCAGAAGATTTCCTGCGTGCGCGGAATTGACGTCGCCACCCGGGCCGACCGGGCCCGTCGCGCCGGCTCTGTCCCGGGGCAGCGGCCGGCCCCACGTGGGCAGCCCGAGGATGCAACTCTGCGCTTGCCCGTCCGGGACGGCACCGATCTCCCGCTGTCGAGGCGTCAGGCGACGAAGTCCACCTTGACCAGTCGGACCTGCCGGTGCGCGGCCAACCGCTCGGCCTGCTCCTCGATGGCGGCCCGCATACGGGGGGACGGCGCGGACCACATCTGCACCTGCACGGTCAGCTTTCCGCCAGCCTGGCGCGGCCGCCAGGTGCCGCTGATCTCACCGTCGGCGACGACCGCGCCCGGCCAGCCGAGCACCGGCCAGAGGACCTTGGCGCGGGCCGGGTCGTCGACCATCAGCGGCCGGTCCTTGGCCTGTAGGAACAGGTCGAACGGCCCGAGCAGCCGGACCAGTTGCGGCCGTGGCGCGTCGAACCGGTCGGCGTCGGCGGACAGCAACCAGCGGGTCTCGCCGGCGACGGACACCTCGACGGCGTCGGCCGGCCAGCGGGCCTTGACGTCCTTGACCGGCGCATCGAGGTAGTCGGCGACGTGCTTGGGGGGTGGCCGGGCCGAGCAGCCGCAGGTAGGCACGGATCAGGTCGAACCGCTCCGGCACGTGGTCCGCCGGCCGGAAACCGCCGATGGGTTGCAGCACCGGCGGGGAGGTGCCGGCCCGCAGCTCCAGCCCGGCGCGTACCGCCGCAAGCCGGAACGGCATCTCTTGACATCCTCTGCCCCTTGAAGAGGGCAGATTCCTGGCGGCGTTCATGCGGCCCGCCGGGTGGTTGACGCTTCGCAGCCCTCAGGTGTGGGGCTCCACGTCCGTACACGGCCAAGCCCGGCCGCGTGGAGAATGTTCACTGCCGCGTTCGTGTCGGCGTGGCCGGTCCAACAGCATGACGTGCACGCGAAGCGGATACCGGCGCGGGATGCTGGGTCGCGGTGCCCGCAGGTCGAGCAGGTCTGCGACGTGTACGCGGCGGGCACCGGCAGCAGTTGCCCGCCGCGCTCGGTCAGCTTGTACTCCAGCAGGGCGACTGTGCGGGCGTGCGCCTCGTCTAGCATGGCCCGGTTGAGGCCGGTTTTCTGCCGCACGTTACGGCCCGGCTGTTCGGTGGTGCCTTTCGCCGATCGGGTCATGTTCGTGATCCGCAGGCGTTCCACCACCACAATGCCGTAGGTGCCGGCGAGTTTCGTGGTGGTCTGGTGCTGCCAGTCGTGGCGGCGGCGCTTGGCTCTCGCGCGCAACCCGGCGATCTGGTCATAGGTGCGGTGCAGACGGTTCGACGTGCGCTGCAACGGTTGACGTGCCCGCTTCTGCCGGGCCGCCTTACGTTCCAGCCGCAGCAGGCGTTCGGCCTCTTTCGGTCGCAGCCACGGGCCGTGGTGCTGGTCGTTGCCGTCGGACAGGGCCAGGGCAACATTGACGCCCCGGTCGATCCCGACCGCAGGGCCAGGGTGCTGCGCCGGCGTCTCGACCTCCACTTCGGTGCGGAACACGATGTGCCAGCCCAGCACGTCCTTGACCAGGCGGGCGCCGGTAACGCGTCCCGACTCGCGGCCGACGCCGGGGATCGGGCCGGACCAGCGGAACCGCACCACACCAACCTTGGGGATGCGCACCTGCCCAACGTGGCGGGACAGGCGGGTAACCGCCAGGTCGCGGCCCTGCGGCACATCCACGGACATGCGGGAACGCAGGCGGCCCTTGAACTCCGGCGCACAGGCGCGGCCTTCCCAGCAGTTCTTCCACGCACGCACGTACGTCTTCAAGACCTGCTGCGCAGCCTGCGCGGGAAGATCCGCGAGCCAAGGGATGTCTTTACGGGCCTGACGGATCGCATCGTCGGCCTGCTGGAGACTCGGCCGTCGACCCTTGCCACCCCACGTCCACCACGCGTGCAGCAGGTTCCACATCGCGCGGGCGGCATGCCCCTGAACGTCAAGAGCGGCGGCCTGCTCCGAGGTGAGAGCGAGGCGACGCACATGCCCGCGGTTGACCTTCACGACCCGCCCCCCTTCCTCCACGGCCGCTCCCCGGTCCAGCTGCTGGGCACGGAAGCCGAGCACCTGCGCACGGCCGATCGAAGCCAACGCAGGCCAGGGTACGGTCTGCCACCGACAGGATTGCCCACGCGCGGCGTCCTCGGCCCGGCCTGATGATCTGGCGGGCGAGGACTGCGAGGACCCCGTCCTCCCATCGTGCGACACGCCGTGGAAGCCCTTGACAGTGGCTCCAATCGCCGCAACCCTGTCCTGTAGTTCTACTGCCGTAGGACAATAGAGAGGATCGTCCTGCGTGATCGAGTTTGTGCTGGACAGCCGGTCGAAGGTGAACACCTACATGCAGCTGGTGCAGCAGGTGAAACAGGCGCTGCGGGTCGGCCTGCTGGTGCCCGGCGACCAGCTGCCGAAGGTTCGCGACGTCGCGCAGTCGTTGGCGATCAACCCGAACACGGTGCTCAAGGCGTACCGCGAATTGGAGATCGAGGGCCTGGTCGGCGGCCGACCCGGGGTCGGCACGTTCGTCGAGCGCACCCTGGCGGGCGCGTCCCTGCCCAACCAGGCCGAGCTGCGCGAGGACCTGGTGGCGTGGCTGCACCGGGCGCGGTCCGCGGGGCTCACCCCCGAGGACGTCGTCGCCCTGGTGGAGACCACCATGCGGGCCGCGCTCGCCGACGAAGCACAGCAGAAGGAGCCCGCGTGAGCGGAGGAGAGGACAGAGGATGGACGTGGTCCTGGAGGCCGACCAGTTAGGCAAGCGGTACGGCAGCACATGGGCGCTGCGGGACTGCACGCTGCGCCTGCCCGCCGGGCGGATCGCCGCCCTTGTCGGCCCGAACGGCGCGGGCAAGAGCACCCTGCTGCACATGGCCGTCGGCCTGCTCCGGCCCGACGCCGGGGCCGTGCGGGTATTCGGCCAGTCGCCCTACAACAACACGAGCACCCTGGCCGACATCGGATTCGTCGCACAGGACACCCCGCTGTACCGGGACTTCAGCGCCGCCGAACTGGTCACCGCGGGCGCGAAGCTGAACCGGCGGTGGGACGCGGCCCTGGCCCGCAACCGGCTGGCCCAGCTCGGCATCCCACCCGACCGGCCGGTCGACAAACTGTCCGGTGGACAACGCGCCCAGGTGGCGCTCGCGCTCGCACTGGCCAAACGGCCCCGGCTGCTGCTGCTCGACGAGCCGGTCGCCAGCCTTGACCCGCTGGCCCGTCGGGAGTTCCTCCAGTCGCTGATGGGCAGCGTCGCCGACGCCGGCACCACCGTCCTGCTCTCGTCGCACCTGCTGGCGGACCTGGAACGGGTCTGCGACTACCTGATCGTGCTGCAATCCGCCCGTGTGCAACTCACCGGCACGGTCGACGAGATCGCGGCCGGGCACCGGCAACTGATCGGCCCTCGACACGACGGCACACCGCCCGCCGGCGTCGCTGCCGTGGTCCGGGCCAGCCACACCGACCGACAGTCCACGCTGCTGGTCCGCACCGACGGGCCGATCGACGACCCCTCCTGGGCGGTCCGGGAAGTCACCATTGAGGACATCATCCTTGCCTACCTCGCCGACGGGGAAACAATGACCAGCCACACCGAGTGGGGGGTGCCGGCATGATCTGGCTGGCCTGGCGGCAACACCGCAAACAACTCCTGTTCACCCTCATCGCGTTCGCGGCGCTCGCCGCCCTGATGATCCCGATCGGCCTGTCGATGCGGCACACGTTCGCCGACCTCGGCCTGTCCGACTGCGTGCGCCAAGCGGCCAACACCGACACGGCCCCGGAGGCCATGCGCACCTGCGACGGGGCGTTCCGCCAGTTCACGAACCGGTACGGCAGCCTGAATCTCGTGGCCGTCCTGCTGCTCGTCCTGCCGATGTTGGTCGGCCTGTTCTGGGGCGCCCCGCTGGTCGCCCGAGAGGTGGAACATGGAACCCACCGCTTCGCCTGGACTCAGGGCGTCGGCCGCACCCACTGGGCGCTGGTGAAGTTCGGCCTGGTCGGCGCGGTCACGGTCGCCCTCGCGATCAGCTACGGCCTGGGCATGTCGTGGTGGGCCAGTCCCCTGACCCAGGCCGCGCACGAGGGCCGGATGGGCGTCATGGTCTTCGACCTGGTCGGCGTCGTTCCGGTCGGCTACACCCTCTTCGCCGTGGCGCTCGGCATCTTTGCCGGCACCGTCTGGCGGCGGATGCTTCCCGCCATGGCCGTCACCCTCGTCGGATTCGTCGGCGTGCGAGCGGCACTGGCGGTCCTGGCCAGGCCGCACTACCAGCCCGCACTCACCCTCACCTCGCCCGTGGAAGGGGCCCAACCGATCATGTCCCGTGGCGACTGGGTCCTCGCCAGCGGGGTCCGCAACGCCGACGGGGCAATGGTGGCGGAAGACGCTCAGATCGGCTGCCCGCCGGGTGGCGGGCCGACCGGCGAGGCCTGCGGTGCTGAGCTGGGCCTCGGGCCGGGCGCCTACAACTGGCAGCTCTACCAACCGGGGAGCCGGTTCTGGCTCTTCCAGGGCATCGAGACTGGCATCTTCGTCGCGCTCGCGCTGCTCCTGGTCTATTTCGCCATCCGCAGGATCCGCCGCATCGCATAGTCGCACCAGCGGTGATCGCCGGTCCCTCCCGGGTCCGGCGATCACGCGTACCAGGCGCCGACCTGTCGGTGCGGCCCCGCGTCACCGTCGATCCGCTGGGTCCGTGCGTGGGCCGTCACCGCTGGGCGCCCACCGGTCAGGCCAGATCGAAGCGGGTGGCGAACGCCGCGCGCACCGGCCCGTCGGCCCGGTCGAGCACGGCGAAGGTGACCTGGTCGAACCAGCCCGCCGCGTCGCCGAGGGCGAGCGCGAACGCCTCCGCCACCGTCGCCGGGTCGTTGCGGAAGACTCCGCATCCCCACGCGCCCGGATACGCAGCACCGGCCCGACCTCGTCGGTGTCGGCGGGTTGGTTGCGCAGCACCGCGCCGCGGTTGGGCGCGGCGGCGGTCAGGAACGACACCTCGTGGAAGTCGTCGAGCAGCCGCCCCTTGTCGTCGCGGAACACCGGCACCCGGGGCGAGTGAATGATCCGGTTGCTGTAGAGCAGATCCCGCTGCTCGCGGTGGAATGAGTAGAACTCCGGGACGGACATCAGGCAGGGGAAGAGTGCGGAAGCTCGGGCGATGCTCTCCTCCTGGGCCTGCGCGCCGGTGCGGAATCCGCCGCCCGGGTTCTTTGCCGAGGCGAAGACCAGCGCGGCGACGTCCCCGTCGGCGGCCAGGCGCCGGGCGGCCAGCAGGGTGCTTTCCCCGGTCACCTCCACCGCCGGCCCGGCGCCGTCGACCGGCGGGGTGGGCAGCGGGTCGTCAGGCAGGTGCAGGCGGGTGCCGGCGACCGCGGCGCGTACCGGATCGGCGAGGTGCACCGTCTCGCCCCGGCCGTTGATGTATCGGCCGGCGTCGAGGATGTCCAGGGTGTCGCGGGCGATGGCCCGCAGGCGCGTAATCATGATCGTCTGATTGTGCGGCAGCGGCTGGCGCCGCGACGACCGGTTAACGGGCCGGCAGGTGCTGGACGAGCTGGATCGGGTTGCCGTCCGGGTCGGCCGTCCAGGCGATGAGCAGCCGGTCGAGCCAGACGTGCGGGGCGGCCAGCGCGGGCGCGCCGTCGTCGGTGAGCGTCGCGTACGCGGTGGCGGTGTCGTCGGTCCACAGGATGACTGCCGCGCGCTGGCCCGACGGCACCGGGTCGAGGCCGTGGTCGTCCCGGGTGGACGCGACCGACGCGATGCCGAGCCGGTAGCCGTCGAGGGTTAGGTCGACGTGGATCGGCTCGCCTTCGGTGGGGACCCTGAAGGTTTCGGTGAACCCGAGCCGGGTGTAGAAGGCGGCGGCCCGAGTGACGTCCTCGCTGAACAGGATCACCTGCGGAGTTCGGAAGATCGACATGCGCGGACCCTACCCCCGGGCGTCAGTCCGGCAGGCGGGGCATTTCCAGGCCGGGATCGCGTCCGAGCAGCACGGCCCGGGTCAGCGCCGTCGACCCGAACCGGTCCCGGACCGCGTCCATCGCGGCGTCCAGTTCCGCGCCTGGATCGCCGTTGAACGGCAGCGTCAGCTGCACGTGCCCGTCGTCGAGGTTGGCGACGGACACCCCGAGCAGCGTCACGCCTCGGGTCTCGATCTCCGGCAGCGCTGCGCGTAGCAGCGCGCGGGCGGCCTCGAGCAGTGGCCCGGTCTGCGCGGTCGGCTTGTCGATGGTGTGCGAGCGGGTCGCCGGGGTGTAGTCGGCGAAGCGCAGCCGCAGGGTCACCGTGCGGCCGGTGCGCCGCGCCGCGCGCATCCGCCCGGTCATCCGGTCGACCAGGCCGGCCAGCACGGCGTCGAGCTCGGCGGGGGAGTGCGGCTGCCGACCCAGCGCGTGCTGGGCGCCCATCGACGACCGTCGTCGCCCGACCTGCACGCGGCGGGGGTCGCGGTTGTGGGCGAGGGCGTGCAGGTGCCGGCCGGCGCCGCTGCCGAGCAGCGACACCAGCGTCGCCTCGTCCAGCCGGGCCACCTGCCCCACCGTATGGATGCCCCGGTCGCGCAGCTTCCCCGCGGTGACCGGCCCGACACCCCACAGCCGTTCCACCGGCAGTGGGTGCAGGAACGCCAGCTCCCGCTCCGGCTCGACGACAAGCAGTCCGTCCGGTTTGGCCACCCCGCTGGCCACCTTGGCGAGAAACTTCGTCCGCGCCACGCCCACGGTGATCGGCAGGCCGACGCGCCCGCGTACCTCCCGACGCAGCCGCGCCGCGATGTCGACGGGCGGGCCGGCCAGCCGGCGCAGCCCGTCCACGTCCAGGAACGCCTCGTCGATGGACAGCCCCTCGACCAGCGGAGTGGTTTGCCGGAAGATCTCGAAGACGGCTCGGCTCGCCGCCGTGTACGCGGCCATGCGTGGCGGCACCACGATCGCCTCCGGGCACAGGCGCAGGGCCTGCCGCCCGCCCATCGCGCTGCGCACCCCGCGCGACTTTGCCTCGTAGCTGCACGCTAGGACCACCCCGCCGCCGACGATCACGGGTCGGCCGCGTAGCCGGGGATCGTCGCGCTGCTCGACCGACGCGTAGAACGCGTCCAGGTCGGCGTGCAGGATCGTGGCGTCGCTCGGCATGGAGCAATGTTCGCACATTTGTTCGAAGAGGTGTGGAGGTTGTCGGGCTCGGACGAATTTTCCTGAAATGCATCGAAAAACCCGATAACGTGACGGCGTCGCGGGTGACGTCGACGGATACGGGGACCGGTGATGGGTGCCGAGCAGCGAAACATGGAACTCATGCAGACACTCGACGACGCCTGGAACGCCCAGGATCTCGAGACGTTCAACAGCCGCCACACCGAGGACGTGGTGGTCCGGTGGCCCGGCAAGCCCGAGACACACGGCCGGGACAACCACGAGGCCGAGGCGAAGGACTTCTTCACCGCGTTCCCCGACCAGCGGCTCGGCAACCGGCCGTACAAGGTGCTGTTCGCCTCGGGTGAGTGGACCTGCTCCATCGCCCGCTTCACCGGCACCATGACGGGCCCCGACGGCAGCCAGATCCCGCCCACCGGCAAGTCCTTCGACGTGGACTTCTGCACGGTCGCCCGCTGGGTCGACGGCAAGATCGTAGAGGAGAACCTTTTCTACGACCTGACCACTTTCATGAAGCAGATCGGGCTCGGCTGAGCCGGCGCGCGGCCGGCTCAGCCGCCGCGCGCCGGCTCAGTCTTCTCAGGCGCCCCGGGTCCGGGGCCGGCCGGCGGACCGGCGCAGCGAGTTCGGGGCGTTCACGCCCGCCTCGTCGCTCACGCCGACCCCGAGCCGCTCGACCAGCTCACCGCCGAGCCAGCCGGTCACCACGGCGAGCGCGATGCCGACGAAACTGCAGATCAGGGCCGCGGCACGCGGTTCCCAGTTGGTGGCGGCCAGCCGCTGGAACCAGCTCGCCGCGAACAGCGCCAGCACCACCACGTTGCCGAGGCCGTGCACGGCGCCGACCCGCTTCGCGCGGGTACCGGAGGGGATGCCCATCCAGTCGATGAAACCGAACACCCCCGCGACCAGGCCGCCGATGATGCCGATGCCCATCGTGTACGCGGCGGAGATCTGGAATCCCGCCCGGTCGGTGGCCAGGTAGATGATGTCGAAGATTACCGCGGTGGCCAGCAGCCCCAACGGGAACACGATCAGGATGGGATGGATCCCGTGGCCCAAGGCCTTGGCACGACTCTCCATTTCTGTCCCTTTCGTCTGCGCCCCAGTTCCGGGCCGGATTATGCGCCCCAGTTCCGGGCCGGATTCCCGGATCGGCCCCGGCTACACCCGCCGGCGCATGGAGACCGCCTGGCGTGGCGCACGCCGGATCACCGCCAGCCGGTCGCCGCGCGCGGTCACCGAGGTACGCCCGCCCCGCCGCCGTCGCACCGTCAGGTCGACCGTGGCGTGCCCGACCCGTACGCCCTCCAGCCGCAGGTCCGGCAGCCACTCGGGCAGATGCGGATCCACGAAGATCGTGCGCAGCGGCGCGGCCGGCCGCAGCGCCAGCAGCGCCTGGACCAGCGCGACGATCGCGCTCGCCGACCACGCCTGCGGGGAACAGGAGTTCGGGTAGACGCCGGGGTGCGGGTGAGCCGGGTCGCGGGGCAGCCCGCTGAGCACCTCGGGCAGCCGGTGCTCCTCGAACAGCGCCGCCGCGGCGAACATCCCCTCGGCCAGCCGGTGCAGATGCGGCCAGCAGCCGTAACGGGCCAACCCCACGCCGATCGTGCCGGCCTCCACCGGCCAGACACTGCCCCGATGGTAGCTGAACGGGTTGTACGCGGGGTGGTCGGCCGACAACGTCCGCACCCCCCAGCCGCTGAACATGTCGGGTGCGAGCAGCCGGTCGGCCACCAGCGCGGCGGCCCGGGCCGGCACGATGCCGCAGGCCAGCAGATGCCCGTCGTTGGAGTTGGTCGAGCGCACCGGCCGCTTGTCCGGCCCGAGCGCCATCGCGTAGCAGCCCCGCTCGGGCAGCCAGTACGCCCGATGGAAACGGCGGCGCAGCGCCCGGGCCCGGGCCAGCAGGGCGGCGCCCCGCGCCGGATGGCCGGTCACCGTGAAGACCACGGCGGCGTGCCGCAGTGCGGCGTACCAGTAGCCCTGCAACTCGCTGGTCGCGATCGGATCGGCCACCAGTCGGCCGTCCTCGTCGACGATCGCGGTGTCCGAGTCCTTCCAGCCCTGGTTCTTCAGCCCCGCCCGGGAGCGGCGGTGGTACTCCAGGAAGCCGTCGCCGTCCGGGTCGCCGTACCGCTCGAGCCAGCCCAGCGCCCGCCGGGCCGTCGGTAGCAGCTCCCGCACGGTGTCCAGGTCCCCGGTCCAGGCGAGGAACTGCCCGAGGAAGACCAGG
Source organism: Micromonospora sp. SL1-18 (assembly GCF_047921505.1). NCBI lineage: Bacteria > Bacillati > Actinomycetota > Actinomycetes > Micromonosporales > Micromonosporaceae > Micromonospora > Micromonospora sp. SL1-18. The sequence goes on from NZ_JBLROA010000067.1 coordinate 25,736, forward strand.
AAGTCCGGCGCAGTCGACCAGTCGCCGTAGTAGCTGGTGAACGGGTTCAACCCGAGCGCGGAGACCGGACCCTGCCGCGCCTCGTGCAGCGGCTTGCCCGGTTCCTCGTCGCGCCAGTCGTCCAGCCGCTCGCCCACGTGCCCGGCGATGAGCCGCAGGCTGTCCGCCAGCATGGTCGGACCGGCCAGCAGCGCCTGCCAGGAGGCGGTCATCGTGTCCCGACCGAAGATCTCCTGGTAGATGGGCAACCCGGCGATCGGCGCCGCCGGCCCGGCCGGTTCGCCGAGCGGCAGCACCGCCAGGTCGTGCGTCGCGCACCGCCACGCCGCCGTCACGTCGAAGTTGCTGCTGCTCAAATCGGCCAGCTCGCCGATCAGCCGGGACCGGGCCCGGGCGGCGGTGTCGTCGGGCTCGGTGAACGTCGGCGGGGGAGCGGGCAGCCGTGCCCCGTCGAAGAGCGGCTCCACCAGCAGCTCCACCCGGGCGTGGCCGCGCGGCGGCACCGCGAGTTCGACGGCGAACGCGCCGTCGGCGTACGTCACGGGGGTGTCGGCCCGGATCTGGACCACGACCGCGCGGTCGAGGTCGTCGCGCAGGTAGGTCAGGCGCAGTTCCCCCGTCGCCCGGTCCCATCCGGCGCCGACGTCGCCGGTCTGCAGCCGGTGGCCCGTCTCCGCCTCGCTGGTGTCGGCGAAGTCCGCCTCGACGCGGATGCGGACCGGGAATCGCAGCGGCTGCTGGGCGTAGCTGACCACGGTGAACCGGGTACGCAGCCCCGGGCCGACGAACCGCTCGGTGAGCAGGTACGCGGCGCGCGACGGCAGCGCCTCCCCATCACCCAGCTCGGCGTACGTCAGCTGGGCGTGCCCATGCACGTTCGCGGCGGCGAACGGGATCGGCTCCCGACCGTCGACGGTGATCCTCTCGACGTTGAGCACGCGGGTGTTGCGGGCGAAGAAGCCCTGCGGATCGACGCCGCTGATCCGGCCCCGTACGTCGGTGACCAGGGTGCTCCACCCGCTCGCGACGTAGAGCAGGTCGGGCCGGACGCGCAGGTTGCGGACCCTGGTCATCGGCCGCCTGTACCCGTTCGCGTTCCCGGTACACCCGCTCGGGCGGGCTCAGGGCGCGGCGCGGGCCCGGCCGCGGACGAGCAGTTCCAGGGCCACTGCGATCGCCGCCGCCTCGACCGCCAGGAGGGTGAGCAGGATGAGCAGCTGGGTCGCCCCGGCCTCCAGCGGCCCCGCCCCGCCCAGCAGCACGCCGACGAACGCGCCCGGCAGGGTGACCAGCCCGACCGTGCGGGTCTGGTCCAGCGCGGGGATGAGCGCCTGCCCGGCGGCCGGTCGGCAGATCTCCAGTGCCGCGTCGCGGGGGAGCAGCCCCAGGGCCAGCCCGGCCTCGTACTCGCCGTGCCGGGTACGCAGCTCGTCCAGGGTCCGCCGGCCGGCGAGGCTGGCCGCGGTCATCGCCCCGCCGATCAGGATGCCTGCCGTCGGCAGCACCACCAGCGGGGTCGCCGGCAGCGCCCGGCTGACCAGCAGCACGCCGAGACTCGGCACCACCCCGGCCGCGATCGCGAGGGGGGCGACCCGGCGCGGGCAGGCCGGCCCGATCCGCCGGCGGGCGGTGACGCTGGCGACCACGTACATGAGCAGGATGAACACCCCGGTGCTCCACCAGGCACGCAGCACGGCGACGATGACCAACGACACCACGCCGAGCTGCACGGTGGCCCGGACGGCCGCGGTCAGGACCGCCCGGCCGTGGCCGACTCCGCTCAGCCGCAGCACGGCGGCGGCCGCCGCGGTCAGCCCGAACAGGGCGGCGACCAGGGTCGACCCGACCGGCACCGTGCCGCTGCTCATCGCCGCACCGCCGACCGGTGCGGCCGCACGTGCGGGATGTGCTGCGCCCCGGCCACCCGGTGATCGTATTCGGACCGCCCCGCCCGCGCCCAGGACGCCGCTTACGGAAGCGCGAGCACCGCCTGGTGGCCCAGGTGATCCGACGCCCACCGCCCGTCCGGCGTCCGGCGCTGCGTGCCGAAGACCTCGCTGGCCACCGGTACCACCGCGCCGCGCAACATCACCATGTCGATCCGGTGCTCGACGTCGTCGGCCGGCTGGGTCAGGTCGTCACCCAGCCCCGAGGTGTAACCGGGGTCGCCGGGGTGCAGAATCGGCCAGGTGTCGACCATTTTGCCGGCCACCAGGGCGAAGTACGCGAGCCGGTTGTCCGGGACGGGCAACTCGGGGCCGGTGTTGAGATCACCGACGAGGATCAGCCGTCCGGACACGTTCAGCGGTCCGCGCAGCAGTTCCTGCGCCTGCAGCAGCCGCACACCTGGGTGGAACGCCTCCAGGTGGGTGTTGACGAACCGGAACGACCGACTGCCCAGTACCGCGTCCACCGCCGTCCAACCGCGGGTGCTCGTGACGGTGTCGCCGACGGCCGGCAGCGGGAACGGCAGGTTGTTGACGTAGTTGCCGGACGACGTGCCGGTCACCGTGATCCGGCCGCCGTGTCGCACCAGGACCACGTCCCGCATGGTGAGCCGGACGTCCAGGTTGTGCGGTGCCCCGGCCGGGGCCTCCAGATCGGCCTCCTCGCGCACCACGGCAACGTCGTACGGGTGACCGGAGACGGCCAACTCGGCCATCAGCAGCGCCAGGTAGTCGTACCGGACCTGGGTGGCCGGGGCCGGGTCGCCGATCGGCCCGGTACGCCACAGCGCCACCTCCTGCAGGCCGACCAGGTCGGGGTCACGCTCGCGGATCTCCTTGGCGATCAGCGCCGCCCGGGCCGGGAAGTTGACCATGTCCACGTGGCTCAGCAGGGCCGCGTTGGTGGCCAGGAACGCCGGCAGGGTCGGCGCGGCGATCGACGGCGTGAGATCCCCACCCAGGTAGAGGTTACGGGTCATCACGGCGACCTTGGGCCCGGCCTGCGCGTACGCCGGCGGGGCGATGAGCCCCAGGCTGGCCGCCACGACGGCGACCGCGGCGACCAGCCGGGTCAGGTATCTGCGATGTGAGGTGCCGTCCATACTCGGGTCCTCTCCGGCCGGAGTGCCCGCGTCGGCGGGAACCCTGCGTACGCTAACGCCGGGAAGACCATCATGGACACCGCCGTTCGGGCGACGTCCCCTGGCCGGAGCGGATCAGGGCTGCGGCTGACTGATGTTCACCATCCACCCGATGCCGAACCGGTCCACGCACATGCCGAACTCGTCGCCCCACATCTGCTTCTCCAGCGGGACGGAGATGACGGCGCCGTCGGAGAGCCTGTCCCAGTAACCCCGCAGCTCGTCGGCGTCGTCCCCGCTCAGGCTCACCGAGATGTTGTTGCCGACGGTGAGGTCCATCTCGGACGGGGTGTCGGAGGCCATCAGGGTAAAGCCACGGTCGGTGTCAAGGTGCGAGTGCATGACCTTGTCGGCGATGGCGGGATCCGGGTTGCCGGACTCGCCGAAGGTGGCCACCGTCAGCGTGCCGCCGAACACCTGCTGGTAAAACTCCATCGCCGGCCGGGCGCTGTCCCGGAAGCTCAGGTACGGGTTGAGCCGAGACGCCATGGGACCCTCCTCTGTCGTTGGCGAGGGCCATCACGGCCCCGCCCCCGGTGGACAACGAGGCGGGAACGGGCGAGTCGCGGGGATCGGGCCGGGAATGCGATGGAGATGGCACCGTTGACACCGTTACCTCTCAGTGCGCTCTAGTGTGCGACTGATCGGCATGTCCCGCCTTGCGGTGGGACGGTCCCGGTCTTACCCGCATGGGCGGCGCCGGGTTGACGCTTCACAGCCACCGGCCCGCCGGGGCGGGTCTTATGGTCGGCTCCACGTCCTGCCACCGGGCCACTCCCGGCGGTGGTGACCTCACGCGCGAGCGCGGCAAGGTTACGTGCGGCGTTCAAGTCCCGATCGAGGACGAGGCCGCAGGAGTCGCAGCGGTAGGTTCGCACACGCAGCGGCAGCTTGGCTTTCACCGCACCGCAGTCCGAACACGTTTTGCTGGAGGGATACCAGCGGTCAGCGAGGATCCGCCGGCCGCCGTTCCATTCGGCCTTGTACGCCGCCTGCCGGCGGATCTCGCCGAACCCGGCGTCCGCGACCTTGCGGGCCAGACGCCGGTTGCGCAGCATACCGGCCACGTTGAGGTCTTCGACCACGATCGTGCCGTACCTGCCGGCGAGGCGGGTGGTGAGTTTGTGCAGGCCGTCGCGGCGCAGGTTCGCCACCCGCGCATGCGCCTGGGCAACCTGCCGGCGGGCGCGTTCCCACCGCTTCGACGGCCGCGCACCGGTACGCCGGTCCGGGCCGACCCGCCGCGACATCTGCCGGGCCAGACGCCGCATCCGCTGGCCGGCCTCGTCCAGGTGGCGGGGGTTGGGCACCATCTCGCCGGTGGACAGCACCGCCAAATGGGTGATCCCAACATCGACGCCGACCACCGCCCGCGGGCGCGTCGGGGCGCGTACGACCCGGTCGACCTCGACGCAGAATGCGACATGCCACCGCCCGCCGCCGCGACGTACGGTCGCCGACAGGATTCGGGCCGTGCCCGCTTCCAGGCGGCGGGCGAGCTTGCGGGTCGACTCGTGAGTCTTCAGCCGACCCAACCGGGGCAGCACCACATGCTTACGGTCCGGCTCCACCCGAATCGCGCCCGTGGTGAACCGGACACTGGGAGTGGCGCGACGCCGAGACTTGAACCGAGGAAATCCCACACGCCCGCCAGCGCGTTTCCCGGCGCGAGAGTCGGACCAGTTCTTCAGGCCGCGCGCCAGGTTGTCCAGGCCGGTGTTGTATGCCTCCTTAGAGCATTCGGCCCACCACGGCGCCACCACGGGCTTCGCCGCGTTCCACGCCTTGCGCAGCTGAGCGAGGCTCCACCCGAGGGTCGGGGTCAGCAGTTCATCGGGCACGCCATAGGTGCGTTCCGCGCCACGCTGATCCATGACGGCCTTCACCCTGGCCAGAGCCCAGTTGTACGCCACCCTGGCCGCGCCCGCGTGCGCCAGCACCACCCGCTCCTGCGCCGCGGTCAGATCCAACGCGAACCGGTACGCCTGAAACGTCTTCACACCGACCCGTCCCGCGTGGTGACGGCCTCAACCGCTCGACGCGCCCGATCCGCGGCGGCCCCGCGACCGTAGAGACGCGCGCACAGCAAGGTCAGGATCTCCGTGACGTCCCCGACAAGGTCATCGTCGACCTCCGCCGGGTCGACCACCAACAGCTTGCGATCCTGCGCGGCCAGGGCCGCCTCGACGTACTCGGCGCCGAAGCGGGCGAACCTGTCCCGATGCTCCACCACAATGGTCGTCACCGTCGGGTCATGCAGCAGGGCGAGGAACTTCTTGCGATGCCCGTTCACCGCGGACCCGACCTCGGTCACCACCTGCGACACCGACAGACCCTGCCCGGTCGCCCACGTGACGACCCGAGCAATCTGTCGGTCCAGGTCCGTACGCTGATCGGCGGACGAGACCCGGGCGTACACCACCACTCGCTCGCCGCCAGCCGAGGCCGCGGGTAGCGGCTCGCCCACCATGATGAGTCGACCCAGCCGGTAGGTAGGAACCGGCAGCGTCCCAGCCGCGTACTGCCGCCGCGCGGTGACATACGCGATGCCCTGAGACGCCGCCCATTCCTTCAAATTCACCCAAACACCATAGCGTGCCCACGTCCACTAGGGACTACTCAAACCGCTAGCAGTTGTTAGCCCCCACCGCCCTCCCCGCGTGCGTCGGTCAGTCCTTCTGGAACGACTGACGCACCACGCCCCCCACCAGGGCGCACCAGGTGGTGGTGCTGACCTTGCCGTTCGGCTCCAGACCGTGCAGGTGCTGCAGGTCCTTGAGGGCCTTCTTGGTCACGTAGTCGTACTCGCCGGTGATCGCGACGTCGGCGTAGCCCTTGGAGTTGAGCATGAACTGCACCGCGCTGACCGGGATCCCGGTCGCGTCCTTGTCCAGCTCGGGTGCCAGGGTCTCCCAGGTCGCCGTGGTGAGGGTGGCGTCGATGTCGACCGGGATGCCGTTGCGGGCCTGCCAGTCCTGCACGGCGGCGACGGTGGCCGCGTTGAAGACGCCGTTGACCGGGACGGTGTAGCCGCGGTAGGTGAGCAGGTACTGCGCGACCTTGACGACCGGGCCGCCGACGAACCGCCAGATGTCCGGCCACCGGCGGGCCGGCACGTCGGCCAGGTTGGTGCCGAGGTTGGCGAAGACCCGGCGGCGGAGGGTGGGGAACTCCCGGTAGAACATCACGCCGGGGCAGTCCGTGGCCCGGAAGTCCCAGTGGCCGAAGATGTCGTGCGCCTGCAGCCCGTACTGCTGGCAGATGGTGGTGCAGAGCTTGACCAGGGAGTCGAACAGCTCCTGCGGCGGGGTGCCGGTGAAGTAGGTGCCCTCGTTCTCGATGCCGATGGCCCGGCCGTTCTCGCCGGGGCAGTGCGCCGAGATCATCTGCCGGTCGCCGGCCTGGAGGCGCTCCAGGCTGCCGTGGCGGCCCTCCAGGATGTGGCCGCCCCGGCTGATGGTGAAGTGCTGGCCGGTGTCCGACCAGCCGTTCCCGTCCATGTGCAGGTCCTGGCAGTCGCGGGCGAGCTGCTTGGCGTGCTCCTGCGAGTAGTCGGTGCTGTTCGGAAATTCCATGTGATGCACGATGATCTTGTTGGTGGCGATCGCGCTGATCGACAGCGGATCCGCCGGCGGCCGGGCGCCCCACTCGTCGCAGCTGATGATCCAGTCGAGGTCCGCACCCGGCGCGGCCTGCGCGGCGGCCGGGAACGCGAGTTCGGTCCCGACGACCGCGACCGCGGCGGCGCCGAGGCCGGCTCGCAGCAGGGTACGGCGGTCCAGCTCAGGATGGTTGAAGTGCATCTTGTCTCCTCCGCGGCCGGCCGTGAACCAGGGCATGAAAAGGAACTTCAAGGGCCGAGCGTGAGACGGAGGATATTGCCACCGATGCGTGCAGCGCTAGGGGTTGGCGGGGCAAGAATCGATCTCCGCCTACCCGATGTCCAGGCGCGGACGGTCGAATGCGTGCCAGTCTGGTCAACTCGGGCAGGGTGGCGCCGGCCGGATCGGTCCGCGCGCCGGTCCTCATCGGACGCGCCGCGCGGTGCGAGCGAGAGCCGGATCCGGGGCGCGAGGAGGCGGGGCTCCCCGATTGATCCGATCACGACTCGTCGTTCGACTCGATGGGGCGACGCGGCGAGACTGCCCGTGGGAAGTTTCGATGACTCACACGTACAACCCGACCATTGCCCGACCGAGGCCGCCGACGCGGAGGTGCTGCGCTACGCGGCCTTCCCGCACATGGCCGCCGACGGAAACCCGCCGGGTGTCGTGTTGGAGGCGACGGGCCCTGGAGGTCAGTTCCGTGCGGTCGGGGCCGGGTAGGGCGGGCTGAACCGGTCCATGAGCCCCTCGATGATCTGGGTGAGGTAGTCGAAGTCCGGCACGGCGACCCGCACGGCCCGATCGTGCAGGGTGTCCGGGGTGACCGTGTCGTCGATGCGTGCAACCTCGTGGTGTCCGTAGCGGTCCATGGCGTGCCTCCCGTCACTGGTCGTGACGCTCGCCGGCGGTGCCGTCACACCGCCCCTTGCATACACCCATCATTGCACTGTGCAAGCACCACGACCAGGGCCTGACCTGGGATTCTTCGCCGTTGCGGTCAACCCTCGTCCTCCGCGGAGCTCTCCGGCGCGGTGAAACCGAGCCACCACTCCTGCCCGGGCACCTCACCGGCGGCCGTGGCGAACGCGGCGAGCGCCTCGGTCACCGCCGGCTGCCAGTACGCCGAGGTCGCGGCGACGATCCGGGACAGTTCCGCGCGCCGGCGGCCGATCACATCCTGGACCAAGGCCCGCCCGGCGGGGGTGAGCCGCAGGCGTACCACCCGGCGGTCGCTCGTGGAGCGGATCCGTCGGACCAGCCCCTTGCGGACCAGGCGGTCGCACATCCGGGTGCCGGTTGACGGCGCGACCTGGAGCTCGGCGGAGATGTCCACGGCGCGCTGCGGTCCCCGGGTGGCCAGCACGACGAGCGCCCGGAACTGCGGCAGGGTGACCTCGGCGTCGAGGTCGGCCAGCGAGCGGGCGGCGAGGCCGACGAAGGCGCGGCTGGCCGCCATGAGCGCCTCGACGGCGGCCTTCTCGCTGCCCGGAGCGGGAGGTTGCATGCTGCCATCTTTGCAGCCTCTGCCGTTGCGTCTGGTCCCTCGAAAGCCCGCATCCGCGCCGCCTACCACGCGCCGCAGACCGCCGAGAACGCAACGAGGTGCGTCAGATCGTGCCGGGTGACGGGACCGAACACCGCGCCCATGTCCGCCTGTAGCCGGACTGCGGCATCTTCGGTCAGCCCGATGCGCCGAGCCCGCCGCGATCGCCCGGCACCACTGTGGAACGCCACCACGGCCGTGCCGCCTGGGCGCAGCGCTCGGCGCAGCTCCGCGAATCCGGCCGGTATGTCGTCCCAGAACACCACGTTGTTCACCGACACGACGTGATCGAACGACTCGTCCGCCATTCGAATGCCCTTGCCGAGCCCGGCCATATCACGACCCGTCCCGCCGCGACCAGCGCGGCGCACCTGCGCATCGCCATCCGACGCTTGACTTCCTCCCCACGCCTGAGGGCGGGGGATTCCCGTGGCTGTGGCGTGTTCATGCCGCGAGCCTTGCGGGTGGTTGGCGCTTCACGGACCGCCCAATGGCGAGGTCTCCACGCCCTGTTACCGCCAGCCCGGCGGTGAGTATGTTTTTGGCCGCGTTGACGTCGGCGTGGTCCTGGTGTCCGCAGGCGACGCATCGGAAGACCGCTTGGCTCTCGCGGGATTCCGGGGCGACGTGCTTGCAGGCGTGGCAGGTCTGCGACGTGTACGCAGGGTTGACCTTCTCGATGTGTGCGCCGTGGTAGCGGGCGGCATGCTCCAGCTTGAGCAGGAACCCACCCCAGCCCTTGGACAGGATGGCCCGGTTCAGGCCGGCCTTGGCCTTCACATTCCGGCCGGGCTGCTCAACGGTTCCCCGTGCGCTGGCGGTCATATCCTTGATCCGCAGACGCTCGACGGCGACCAGGCCGTGGTCGCGCACGAGGTGTACGGCTTCCTGCGTGACGAAGTCGGCCCGCCGGTGCCGGATACGGGCGTTGAGCCGCCCGATCTCGGCACGTACCGCGTCCCGGCGCTTCGACCCACGGTTACGGCCATGCACCCGCAGTGACCGGGACAGGCGTTGCTGCAACCGTTTGAGCCGGGCCGCCTCGCCC